>NZ_JBHRZX010000005.1:0-50189 GCF_042649785.1 Streptococcus alactolyticus
GACACCACTACTTTAACATAAAAGAAAAAGTAGAGAGTACTTTCTCCCGTCGGAGATTTTCTCGCTACTAATCTTAGTATGTTTTTGACGTTCAAAAGCAAATCTTACAAAAGTGTAAGATAGGTCAGATGTTTTTTAGCTATAATAGAATTGACAGATAGTTTTAACGTTTTAGCCTTGACACCCATTGTTATAAAACGTATAATTGTCTTATAAAAATAATACAAACCTATTGTGGAATAAAGGAGAATTATGTCTAGAAGAAGTAAAACGACGATGTCGAAAAGAAACAAGGTGATTATTGGGGCAGCCATTGGTTTGTTTGTAGTCGCTGGAGCTGGTCTTCTATGGTGGCAACAGGGCAAAGACAGCAAAGAAGCAGAGGAAGTGACTTACAAGACCAGTACGGTCACAGAAGGCTCTATTTCCTCATCAACCCTCTTAACAGGTACTGTTAAAGCCCTTCAGGAACAATATGTTTATTACGACAGCACCAAAGGGACAGAAGCTAGGCCAACCGTTTCAGTAGGTGACCAGATTACAACAGGGCAACAATTAGTGCAGTATGACACCACAACGGCGCAGGCTGCCTATGATGCCGCTGTTCGTAACCTTAACAAAATTGGCCGTCAAATTAATTACCTAAAAACATACGGTAATTTGCCAACCACGACAGCATCAACGGATGAAGAAACTGGTGAGCAAACGACTGTTACGCAAGCACCATCTGCTCAAGCAAATGCACAGTACAACCAACAACTGCAAGATTTAAATGATTCTTACGCCGATGCTCAAGGCGAAGTTAACAAAGCTCAACAAGCCTTGAACGAAACAGTTGTCGTGAGCGATGTTTCAGGAACGGTGGTAGAAGTCAACAGCTATATTGACCCATCTTCAAAAAACAGTCAAACCTTGGTTCATGTGGCGACAGAAGGTCAGTTGCAAATTCAAGGAACTTTGACAGAATACGATTTGGCAAACATCAAAACAGGTCAAACCGTTAAGATTAAATCAAAAGTTTACCCAGACCAAGAATGGACTGGTACCATTTCTTACGTGTCGAATTATCCAAACCAAACTAGCGATACAGCCAGCGCAGCAAGTGCTTCGTCTGACTCAACAGCCAGTTCAACTTATGACTATAAAGTTGATATCAACGGTGATATTTCAAACTTGAAACAAGGCTTTACCGTATCTGTTGAAGTGGTCAATGACACTAAAAACAAACTGGTTCCAGTGAAGGCAGTGATTGCTGAAGGTGAGAAAAACTACGTTTGGGTTTATGACAAAGACACGCAAAAAGTCAGCAAAGTTGAAGTCACTCTTGGTAGTGCCGATGCGAAAGAGCAAGAAATTTTGAGTGGCTTAGAAGTTGGTCAAACGGTTATTGCTAATCCTAACGATCGCCTAAAAGACGGTGAAACAGTTGATGATGTGGTTGCTGACAACGCGACTGTTTCAGATGAATCAGGGGAGAGTGAGTAGTGACAGAAGAAAGAAAAGTTTTAATTGATCTTAAAAATATTGTCAAATCCTATAAGAACGGTGATCAAGAATTGCAGGTGCTAAAAGGTGTTGACCTAAAGGTCTATGATGGGGAATTTTTAGCCATCATGGGCCCTTCAGGGTCTGGTAAATCAACACTGATGAATATCATCGGATTGCTTGATAGACCAACATCAGGTGACTATGCCCTAAATGGCAAGCAGGTTGAAGAATTGAAAGAAAAGGAATTGGCCAAGGTTCGAAATGAAGAAATCGGCTTTGTTTTCCAACAATTCTTCTTACTTTCTAAATTAAATGCTTTGCAAAATGTGGAATTGCCACTGATTTATTCAGGTGTGGGGGCTGGGAAACGCCGCCAATTAGCCAAGCAATTTTTGGAAAAAGTCGAACTGGGTAATCGAATGCAACATTTGCCATCGGAATTATCAGGTGGACAAAAGCAGCGTGTGGCAATTGCCAGAGCCTTGGTTAACAATCCGTCTATCATTTTGGCGGACGAACCAACAGGAGCCTTGGATACGAAAACCAGTGAGCAAATCATGCAACTGTTGACAGAGTTAAATCAAGAAGGTAAAACCATTGTCATGGTAACACATGAGCCTGAGGTCGCTGATTTTGCAACGCGTAAAATCATTATCAGAGATGGTGAGATTACCAAAGATACGACTGACAGCGTCAGAATTGATTAGGGGGAAAAGACATGGAAAATTGGAAATTCGCCCTAAGTTCAATCATGGGGCACAAAATGCGCTCGTTCTTGACCATGCTGGGAATTATTATCGGTGTGGCATCTGTTGTGGTGATCATGGCTTTGGGACAAGGCTTGACCAAGCAGATTACCGATATGTTTTCAGCTGATACGCGAGATGTTCAGATTTATTATGTGACAAAAGATTCTGATAGCGATAGCTTTTTTGATGATACGAAATCGACTTCGCAAGATAAGGGGCCTAAGATTCAAGAAGAATGGCTCCAAAAGATTGCTGCGGATGTGCCTGGTGTTCAAAATTATTATGTGACTAATTCGACCACTTCAACGGTTTCTTATGTCAATAAAAAAGCGAAAAACGTTAATATTACAGGGGTTAATCGCACCTATTTTGACGTTAAAAAGTACAAAATTGTAGCAGGACGTAGTTTCCGTGCCGATGATTATTCGCATTTTTCACGCATTATCATGCTAGACACCAAATTAGCGGTTAAATTATTTGGCAGCAACGACAATGCCTTAAACAAACAAGTGTCTGTTGGTTCTAAATCCTACTTGGTTGTTGGGGTGTATAAGGATCCTAATGCAGGTTCAGCTCTTTATGGTATGGCTTCTGGTGGAAATGCCATTATGACCAATACCCAACTGGCAGCAGAATTCCATATGAATGAGATTGAAGGGGCTTTTGTCCATGTCAATGATGCCAAGGAATCTACTGAGGTAGGTAAGCAAGCTGCTAAAATGATGACCCAATTGTCAGGTGTCAAGGTGGGGCATTTCACCATCTATGACATGTCCAAACAAATTGACCAAATTAATTCGGCTTATGGCATGATGACGACGGTTATCGGTGCCATTGCAGGTATCTCCCTCTTAGTTGGTGGTATCGGTGTCATGAATATCATGCTGGTATCCGTGACAGAACGCACACGCGAAATCGGCTTGCGTAAAGCTTTGGGTGCTACACGCCGAAAAATCTTGACCCAATTCTTGATTGAATCAATGGTCTTGACATTATTGGGTGGTTTGATTGGTTTGGGATTAGCGGTTGTTTTGACCAATATTCTGGGCAATAGTATCGCTGAAATCAAGCCATACATTTCGATCAATGTGGCTATCGGTAGCTTGATTTTCTCTGCTTTGATTGGTATGGTCTTTGGTATCCTACCAGCCAATAAAGCAAGTAAATTAGACCCGATTGAAGCTCTTCGTTACGAATGATATAAGCTTAGAAAAGGGACTCCAAACACTATTGGATCCCTTTTTCAATATTTTTAAACTCTGTCAAGTTTTTTTCTTGACACCCCTAGGTTTTATGTTATAATAAGTAAAGTGAGTTAGTGGCAAGGCTATTAACTTAGACAAAAAATATAGAAAAGAGACTTAATACTAATGGCAGTAAAAATCCGTTTAACTCGTATGGGTTCTAAGAAAAAACCTTTCTACCGTATCAACGTAGCTGATTCACGTGCTCCACGTGATGGTCGTTTCATCGAAACAGTTGGTACTTACAACCCACTTGTAGAAGAAAACCAAGTAACTTTGAAAGAAGATCGTGTTCTTGAATGGTTGTCAAAAGGTGCTCAACCTTCAGATACAGTTCGTAACATCCTTTCACGTGAAGGCGTTATGAAAAAATTCCACGAATCAAAATTTTCAAAATAATAGAGTAAGCTAAAGCCTATGGATACCATTGAAAATCTAATTATCGCTATTGTGAAACCCTTGATTTCACAACCAGATAATCTTATTATCAAAATTAAGGATACACCTGAGTTTTTAGAATACCATCTTGATTTGGATGCTCAAGACATTGGTCGTGTGATTGGTAAAAAAGGTCGTACCATTACAGCGATAAGATCGATTGTCTATTCGGTACCAACTCAAGGTAAAAAAGTAAGACTCGTTATTGATGAGAAAGAGTAGTTGTTTCTGCTCTTTTTCTATTTTTTTTGAAAAAATATTCAAAAAGGTATTGACACCTTAGCTAAACTAGGGTAAAATAGTTTTTGTTGTTTTGGGGTATAGCCAAGCGGTAAGGCAAGGGACTTTGACTCCCTCATGCGTTGGTTCGAATCCAGCTACCCCAGTGAGTTCATTGGTGGTAACATCATTGATTTTGGTCCGTTGGTCAAGGGGTTAAGACACCGCCTTTTCACGGCGGTAACACGGGTTCGAATCCCGTACGGACTATCTTGACCAGTTGCGGTGGCAGCTGGTTTTTTATTGCCATCATAGTAAAATGATAAAGATTAAGTTAAGTGGAGTAAGCATGAATTATTTTAACGTTGGAAAGATTGTCAATACCCAAGGGTTACAAGGTGAAATGCGTGTCTTGTCAGTGACCGATTTTACAGAAGAGCGTTTTAAAAAAGGCTCAAAATTAGCAATTTTTGATGACAAGGACCAATTTCTTCTTGAGGTGGAAATTGCCAGCCATCGCAAGCAAAAGAATTTTGATATCGTGAAATTCAAAGGAATGTACCATATTAACGATATCGAAAAATACAAAGGTTGCACCTTGAAAGTTGCTGAGGAAAATTTGTCTGATTTGGATGAGGGCGAATTTTACTACCATGAAATCATCGGACTAGACGTTTATGAAAACGATGTTTTAATTGGTCAGGTGAAAGAAATCTTGCAACCTGGTGCCAATGATGTGTGGGTCGTAAAACGCCAAGGCAAACGTGACTTGTTGCTGCCTTACATTCCGCCAGTTGTTCTTAACGTTGATATAGCGGGTAATCGTGTGGATGTGGATGTCTTAGAAGGACTTGACGATGAAGATTGATATTTTAACCCTTTTCCCAGAAATGTTTGCCCCGCTGGAGCATTCGATTGTTGGGAAAGCGACGGAAAAAGGCTTGTTGGAAATCAACTACCATAATTTCCGTGAAAATGCAGAAAAAGCTCGTCATGTGGACGACGAACCTTATGGTGGTGGTCAGGGAATGCTTTTACGCGCACAGCCTATTTTTGATACTATTGATAAGATTGATGCCAAGAAGCCGCGCGTGATTCTCTTAGACCCAGCAGGTCGGACGTTTGACCAAAGCTACGCCGAAGAATTAGCTCAGGAAGATGAATTGATTTTCATTTGTGGGCACTACGAGGGCTATGACGAACGTATTAAGACCTTGGTGACAGATGAAATTTCCTTGGGGGATTTTGTCTTGACTGGTGGAGAGTTGGCAGCGATGACGATTGTGGATGCGACTGTTCGTTTGATTCCGAGCGTTTTGGGCAAGGAAGCCAGCCACCAAGATGATTCCTTTTCATCAGGGCTTTTGGAATTCCCGCAATACACGCGTCCTTATGATTTTCGTGGCATGAAGGTGCCTGATGTCTTGATGAGTGGTCACCATGAAAACATTCGCAAATGGCGCATTGAACAGAGCTTGCGTAAGACTTTGGAACGCCGTCCTGATTTGCTGGAAAATTATCCTTTTACCAAGGAAGAAGAAAGTATTTTTCAAAAGATTCTCGCAGAGAAAGACGCGAAATCAGAAAACTTGTGATATAATAAAAAGATATGCATGACTGTATATCTTTTTATTTTTGAGGAGGTTTTGATGCGGACTAAA
Source organism: Streptococcus alactolyticus (assembly GCF_042649785.1). Taxonomy (NCBI): domain Bacteria; kingdom Bacillati; phylum Bacillota; class Bacilli; order Lactobacillales; family Streptococcaceae; genus Streptococcus; species Streptococcus alactolyticus. The sequence continues at coordinate 5,800 of NZ_JBHRZX010000005.1, forward strand.
GAGTGGTTGTTCTTTCTTATAGGCCCTTTACGTATTCTAGAAAAGAGCATTTGCAATGCCATCATCTTTATGTGTGTCCTGAACATTCGCCTGAGTTGAAACGGCACCTTACTTTTCGTGTTTATTTGCGCAGTCATTCTGACGTTGCTGCGACTTATGGAGCAGTCAAACAAAAAACAGCGTAGCTATTTCCTCAAAATATTGACCGTTATATGGCTCACAAATCATCAGTCATCGAAGAAATCTATAAGGAGTTGGAGAGATTAATGTCAGAAAATCGTGAAATATATGATATCACTATTGTCGGTGGGGGTCCTGTGGGACTTTTTGCAGCCTTTTACGCAGGTTTACGTGGGGTTTCTGTAAAAATCATTGAAAGTTTGTCGGAGCTTGGTGGACAGCCTGCCATTCTTTATCCAGAAAAAATGATTTACGATGTGCCTGGTTTTCCTGAAATTCCAGCTGCAGATTTGGTGGAAAATCTCATCAAACAATTGCAACGTTTTGAAGATAGAACAGCCATTTGTTTGAAAGAGGAAGTGAAGGCTTTTGAAAAAGAAGGGGATATTTTCACTATCGAAACTAGCAAAGGGCAACATTTTTCACGTGCTATCGTTATCGCTTGTGGTAATGGTGCTTTTGCACCGCGCATGCTTGGGCTAGAAGGTGAAGATTTCTACGCGGACAATAATTTATTCTACAACGTGCACAAACTTGACCAATTTGCTGGCAAAGATGTGGTGATTTGTGGTGGCGGTGATTCTGCTGTGGACTGGGCTAATCATTTAGATGGTTTGGCAAATAGTGTGACTATCGTTCACCGTCGTGAGGCTTTCCGTGCCCATCAGCATAGTGTTGAATTACTGGAACAATCAAACGCCACCATTTTGACGCCTTATGTGCCACTGAATTTGGAAGGTGATGGTACTTTTGCTAATCGTTTGACTGTTCAAAAGGTAAAATCAGATGAAACCATTGATTTGTCATTAGATGCTTTGATTGTCAGCTTTGGTTTTTCAACGTCTAATAAAAACCTCAAAAATTGGAACGTGGACTACAAACGCTCTAGCATCAACGTTTCACCTTTGTTTGAAACCAGCCAGCCAGGGGTTTATGCTATTGGTGATGCGGCGAATTATGAGGGCAAAGTTTCTCTCATCGCGACAGGTTTTGGTGAAGCACCAGTAGCAATCAACCAAGCTATTCAATACATTTACCCTGACCGTGACAACCGCGTTGTTCACTCAACATCTTTAATTGATTAAAACCAATCAGACCTAGGTAAACTTGCCTAGGTCTTTTTTTTGATAAAAAATGATAGAATTTGATTGAAATCGCTTGACATCTTTTTATAAAAGAGTATAATATAAAATGTAAACGATTTCAGGGGAGTGATTAAGATTCTTAAGTCTAAACGAAAACAGTTGATTATGGCAAAACTTTCAAAGGATAAGTTTGTTAATATCGAAGACTTAGTGACCCTCTTAGACACCTCAGAATCCACTGTTCGTCGTGATTTAGATGAATTGGAAAGCGAGCATAAGTTGCACCGTGTTCATGGTGGGGCAGAGTTGCCTCGTTCTCTCAAAGAAGAATTTACCATTCAGCAAAAATCTATCAAAAACGTTCAATACAAGGAGTGTGTGGCTCAAAAAGCGGCTTCTTTTATTTCGGATAATGATGTGATTTTTGTGGATGCGGGGACGACAAATGAATTGTTGCTTAATTATATTACACAAACAAATGTAACCGTTGTCACGAATTCCATTCATCATGCCGCGAAGTTGGTCGATAAGGATATCAAGACGATCGTTATTGGGGGTCATGTCAAACAGACGACAGACGCTAGTATTGGCACGATAGCTTACCAGCAAATCAAGCAATTGAACTTTGACAAAGCCTTTTTGGGAATCAATGGGATTGACGAGCAATTTTTGACTACTCCAGATTTGGAGGAGGCTGTGATTAAAAAAACAGTGATTGAAAATGCTCGAAAGACCTTTATTGTGACAGATTCTTCCAAAATCGGTCATGTGTCTTTTGCAAAAGTAGCTGCTATCGACAATCTTGGAATTATCACCAATCAATCCAACAGTACACTTATGAAAAAAATAAAAGAGAAGGCGAAGGTAATTGAAGTATGATTTATACTGTAACACTTAATCCATCCATTGATTTTATTGTCCGTTTGGATACTTTAACCATTGGAGAAGTGAATCGTATGACAAGCGATGACAAGTTTGTTGGCGGTAAAGGGATTAACGTTAGCCGTGTCTTGAAACATCTGGGAATTGACAATACTGCCACAGGTTTTATCGGTGGTTTCACAGGACGTTTTATCACAGATGGCTTAGCTGCTGAAGGCATTGCGACACAATTTGTTGAGGTTGCTGACGATACTCGTATCAATGTCAAAGTCAAGGCTGGCGAAGAAACGGAAATCAACGGTGCCGGCCCACGTATCTCAGATGAGAAATTAGCTGAATTGGAAAGCATTTTGGCAGGTTTAACAAGTGATGATACGGTGGTCTTTGCGGGTTCTGCCCCAAGCAGCCTAGGTAACCAAGTGTACAATACCTTGATTCCAATTGCTAAACAAGCAGGGGCTGAAGTGGTGTGTGACTTTGAAGGGCAAACCTTGCTAGATGCCTTAAATTACCAACCGCTCTTGGTTAAACCTAATAATCATGAATTAGCTGCGATTTTTGATGTCACCTTAAATGGTCTTGCCGATATTGAAAAATACGCTCGTGAATTGTTGGCAAAAGGGGCTAAAAACGTGATTATTTCAATGGCAGGAGATGGAGCTTTGTTGGTCACACCAGAAGCTGCCTACTTTGCCAAACCAATTAAAGGAACAGTTAAAAATTCTGTTGGTGCGGGTGACTCAATGGTTGCAGGATTTACAGGCGAATATGTCAAATCAGGTGACCCAATTGAAGCCCTTAAATGGGGTGTCGCTTGCGGGACAGCAACTACATTTTCAGATGACTTGGCGACAGCCGAATTCATAAAAGAAACTTATCAAAAGGTAGAGGTGGAGAAACTATGAAAATTCAGGACTTGCTCAGAAAAGATGTCATGATCATGGATTTAAAAGCAACCACGAAAGAGGCTGCGATTGATGAAATGATTACCAACCTTGTCAAACACGGTGTTGTAACAGACTTTGATGTGTTTAAACAAGGTATTATGAACCGTGAGGCGCAAACATCAACTGGTTTAGGAGATGGGATTGCCATGCCTCACAGTAAAAATGAAGCGGTTAAAGAAGCAACAGTGCTTTTTGCCAAATCAAGCAAAGGTGTGGACTATGAATCATTGGACGGTCAACCAACAGACTTGTTCTTCATGATTGCTGCTCCAGAAGGGGCTAATGACACCCACTTAGCAGCGCTTGCGGAATTGTCAAAATACCTTTTGAAAGATGGATTTACTGATACCTTACGAAAAGCGACAACGCCTGATGATGTGATTGCTGCCTTTGATGCGGTTGAAAAAGAAAACGAAGCTAAAGCAGCAGATAAAAGCACGCCAGTTAGCAGCGAACGCCCACTGATTGTTGCTGTTACAGCTTGTACAACAGGAATTGCCCACACTTATATGGCAGAAGAAGCCTTGATTAAAAAAGGTGATGAAATGGGTGTAACCGTTCGTGTTGAAACCAACGGTGCCTCAGGTGTTGGTAACCGTTTGACTGGTGATGAAATTGCACGAGCAAAAGGGGTTATCATTGCAGCGGATAAAGCAGTTGAAATGGGTCGTTTCAATGGCAAGCCATTGATTTCACGTCCAGTAGCTGACGGTATTAAAAAATCAGAAGAACTTATTAATGAAATCCTTGACGGCAAAGCAAGCATTTACAACGGTGCTGGTGGTACTGCTGCAGAAGCCGAAGAAGAAAACCTCAGCTTGGGAGCAGCCTTCTACAAACACTTGATGAGTGGTGTATCTCAAATGCTACCATTCGTTATTGGGGGCGGGATTCTCATTGCCATTTCATTCTTGATTGACCAATTTATGGGGGTGCCTAAAGACCAATTAAGTCACCTTGGTAACTACCATGAAATCGCTGCTGTCTTTAACCAACTCGGAAATGCAGCCTTTGGCTTCATGATTTCTGTCTTTGCAGCTTACATTGCCTACTCTATCGCTGAAAAACCTGGTTTGGTAGCTGGTTTCACAGCTGGTGCGATGGCAACATCAGGGATTGCTTTTGGTCGTATCTCTTATTACAGTGTCGCTAGTGCAGCAGAATTGTCTAGCAACCAAGTCGCTTCAGGTTTCCTTGGTGCCCTTGTTGGTGGTTTCTTAGCAGGTGGTGTTATTTTAGCCCTTAAGAAGGCGCTAGCATTCTTACCGAAATCACTTGAAGGAATCAAATCTATCCTTCTTTATCCACTTCTTGGTGTGCTTATCACAGGATGCTTGATGCTCTTTGTCAACATCCCAATGGCCGCAATCAACACTGCTCTTTATGGTTTCCTTGATAGCCTATCTGGTAGCTCTGCTATTATCCTTGGACTTATCCTTGGTGGTATGATGGCCATTGATATGGGTGGACCTTTCAACAAAGCTGCTTATGTCTTTGGGACAAGTAGTTTAACAGCCGCAGCCCTTGCTAATGGTGGTTCAGTCGTTATGGCAGCCGTTATGGCAGGTGGTATGGTACCTCCTCTTGCAGTCTTTGTCGCTACACGTTTGTTCCAAAACAAATTCACAGAAGAAGAACGTGACGCAGGTCTAACAAACATTGTTATGGGCTTGTCATTCATCACAGAAGGAGCTATTCCATTTGGTGCAGCTGACCCAGCTCGTGCCATCCCAAGTTTTATGGTTGGTTCAGCAGTAACGGGTGCCCTTGTCGGAGCATTTGACATCAAATTGATGGCACCACACGGCGGAATCTTCGTCTTTCCCTTGACAAGCAACTGGGTTCTATACCTTGTCGCAATCATTATCGGTGCTATTATTTCAGGACTTCTCTTCGGTGCCCTTAGAAAAGCAAAATAAGTCTTTTATGAATCTAACACAGAACTCCTACGGGAGTTCTTTTAGCATCTCGAGATATAGTTTAAAACTATACTAAAGCATAAAAAGATAGAATGGCTTAAAGTATTGAAAAAACTGTATTATCCGTTAGAATCTTAACTATCAAAAAAATAGAATGTATAGTTTAAAACTAATACGAAACCAGGAGGTTCTTATGGTAAAGATTTCAAATTTGGGGTATCCACGTCTAGGGGAAAATCGTGAGTGGAAAAAATTGATTGAGTCTTATTGGGCAGGTAAGGTTTCGCAAGAAGAGTTGCAGGCACAAGCCAAGGAATTGCGTTTGGCGTTTTTGAAAAAACAGGCTGATGCTGGTCTTGATTTGATTCCAGTGGGAGATTTCTCACTGTATGACCATATCTTGGATTTGTCAGTGCAATTTGGCGTGATTCCAAAGCGTTTCTCTGATGAGTACATCGATTTAGATTTGTATTTTGCGATTGCGCGTGGCAATCAAGACAATGTGGCTTCTTCAATGAAAAAATGGTTTAACACCAATTACCATTACATTGTGCCAGAGTGGTCTGGTGTTCAGCCGCATTTGACAAATACCCGTTTGTTGGACTTGTACTTGGAGGCCAGAGAAGTTATCGGCGACAAGGCGAAACCAGTCATCACAGGGCCAATTACCTATGTGGCCTTGTCATCAGAAGTCAGCGATTTTACCGCTGCTGTGAAAAAATTGTTGCCTTTATACAAACGAGTCTTTACAGAATTGGTGGAAGCAGGAGCGACTTACATCCAAGTGGATGAGCCCATTTTTGTGACTGATGAAGGCGATGACCTCCTAGAAGCAGCTAAATCGGTTTATGCTTATTTTGCCAAGGAAGTACCTGAGGCTAAACTCATTTTCCAAACTTATTTTGAAGCCTTGATTGATGCTAAGGAGTTATCACACTTGCCAGTGGCTGCATTTGGCCTTGATTTTGTGCATGGTTTGGAGGAAAATCTAGAAGCTGTTGACGCTGGTTATTTTGCTGATAAGGAAGTTTTTGCTGGTGTGGTTGACGGTCGTAACGTCTGGGCGAGTGATTTTGTCAAAACGTCAGAATTGCTAGCAAACCTTCAAGCTAAGGTTGGAAACTTTGTGATTCAGCCATCTTGTTCATTGCTTCATGTACCTGTAACCACTAAAAACGAAACAGAGTTAGAACCTGTTCTTAAAAATGGTTTGGCGTTTGCGGATGAAAAATTACAGGAAATTCAGTTATTGAGCCAACATGTGGAGGGTAAACCATCTGAGGCTTATGCCAAGCACGTTGCGGATTTTAATGCCTTGCAAGCTGCAGATTTCCGTAATGTGACCTTGGAAAACTTGGATGATGTGGTGACTGAGCGCGTGGATTACAAGGTTCGTCGTCAGGTGCAGCAAGATAAACTAGATTTGCCGATTTTGCCAACCACAACCATTGGTTCTTTCCCACAATCGCCTGAAGTTCGCCGTACGCGTTTGACTTGGAAACGTGGGGATATTTCAGATGCGGAATACGAAAACTTCATTCAATCTGAAATTGCGCGTTGGATTAAGATTCAAGAGGATTTGGATATTGATGTCTTGGTGCACGGTGAATTTGAGCGCGTGGACATGGTGGAATTCTTCGGCCAAAAATTAGCTGGTTTCACAACAACTGCGTATGGTTGGGTGCAATCTTATGGTTCACGTGCGGTTAAGCCACCAATTATCTATGGTGATGTTAAACACATTCAGCCATTGACGGTCAAGGAAACGGTTTATGCGCAAAGCCTGACAGATCGTCCAGTGAAAGGGATGCTAACTGGCCCAATCACTATTACCAACTGGTCATTTGAACGTTCAGATATTTCGCGTGCGGATTTGTTTAATCAAATTGGTTTGGCTATTAAAGATGAAATTAAGCTGCTTGAGGATGTTGGCATTGCTATTATTCAGGTGGATGAGGCTGCGCTTCGTGAAGGTTTGCCACTTCGTAAGAGCAAGCAACAAGCTTATTTGGACGATGCTGTTCACGCCTTCCACATCGCTACGTCATCAGTGAAAGATGAAACGCAGATTCACACGCATATGTGCTATTCAAAATTTAGTGAAATCATTGATTCTATTCGCGCTTTGGACGCTGATGTGATTTCTATTGAAACGAGTCGTAGCCACGGTGATGTGATTGAATCATTTGAAACAGCGGTCTATCCGCTTGGTATTGGTCTTGGGGTGTACGATATTCATTCGCCACGCGTTCCAACCAAAGAAGAAGTGATTGCCAATATTGAACGCCCATTGCGTCAATTGTCACTTGAACAATTCTGGGTTAACCCTGATTGTGGTTTGAAAACGCGCCGTGAACCTGAAACCATTTCCGCTCTTGAGATTTTGGTAGCAGCAACTAAAGAGGTTCGAGCAAAATACGGCAAATAAGAAGGGGGAGGCTATGTCACGATTATTAGAATGTTTAAAAACCGATATTCTAGTAGCGGATGGCGCTATGGGGACACTGCTTTATGCCAATGGTCTTGACAATTGCTACGAAGCCTATAATCTGACACACCCAGACAATATTTCTGCGATTCACCAAGCTTATTTGGAGGCGGGAGCAGATGTGATTCAAACCAATATTTATGCGGCGAAACGCCACCGTCTAAAAGGTTATGGCTATGATGAACAGGTTAAAGCCATCAACCAAGCTGGTGTTGAATTGGCACGAAAAGCAGCGGGCGAGGACGCTTTTGTCCTCGGAACCGTTGGTGCTCTCCGTGGTCTGAAACAATGTGATTTAACGCTTGATGAAATCATTGAAGAAACCCTCGAACAAGTGGGTTACTTGTTAGAAACCAAGTAAATTGATGGTTTATTGTTTGAAACGTATTACGATGAAGAAGAAATCATCGAAGTGCTAAAAGCCGTTCGACCGCTAACAGACCTCCCGATTATCACCAATATCGCTCTTCATGAGGCGGGGATTACGGAAAATGGTCGCCCCTTGGTGGAATTATTGGGGACTTTGGTCATGCTGGGAGCGGATATTGTTGGCTTAAATTGCCACCTTGGTCCCTACCACATGATTAAATCCCTCAAGCAAGTGCCCTTATTTGCCCAGTCCTATTTGTCGGTTTATCCCAATGCCAGCCTGCTATCTTTTGAGGATGATAATGGCAGCGGTCATTATGGTTTTAGTCAGAATGCGGATTATTTTGGTAAAAGTGCAGAGCTTCTTGTGGCAGAAGGGGCACGCCTGATTGGAGGGTGTTGTGGGACAACACCAGACCATATCAGAGCTGTCAAGTGTGCCATTAAAGGTCTAAAACCTGTCGAGAAGAAATTTGTCACGCCGATGGTGGAAGAGGCAGAGCTTATCAAAAGGGTCAAATCATCAGAAACCTTGGTAGATAGGGTCAAACGAGAAGTGACTATTATTGCTGAACTTGACCCTCCCAAAACGCTTGACATCAGCAAGTTCACAGCAGGGGTCAAGGCTTTGGATGCGGCATGTATTTCGGCCATTACCTTGGCGGATAACTCCCTAGCCAAAACCCGCATTTGCAATGTCAGCTTAGCTTCATTGTTGAAAAATGAAATTGCTACACCTTTTCTGTTGCACCTATCCTGTCGTGACCACAATATGATTGGCTTGCAGTCGCGTTTGTTGGGAATGAATGTGCTAGGATTTGATAATGTGTTAGCCATTACAGGGGACCCGTCTAAAATTGGCGATTTTCCTGGAGCGACTAGCGTTTATGATGCCACCAGTTTTAAATTACTAGAGCTAATTCAGCAATTGAACCATGGGCAAGGTTACAGTGGTGCTAGTGTTAAGAAAGCAACCAATTTCACAGCAGCAGCGGCGTTCAATCCCAATGTCAAAAATTTGTCGCGTTGCGGACGCTTGATTGAGCGAAAAATCGCGTCTGGTGCTGATTATTTCATCACACAACCCATTTTCAATGCCGATATTTTTGAAGAATTGGCTGATTTGACAAAAGACTATGAAACGCCTTTCTTTGTCGGTATCATGCCCATTACCAGCTACAATAATGCGATTTTCTTGCACAATGAGGTTCCAGGTATTCAATTGTCAGAAGCATTTTTAGCTAAATTAGAAGCGGTGAAAGGCGACAAGGAAACGTGTCAACAACTTGCTTTGGAAGAGAGCAAACGCTTGATTGACCGAGCCTTAGAACACTTTAATGGCATTTACTTGATTACGCCATTTATGCGTTATGATTTGACGGTAGAGTTGGTTGATTACATTCATCAAAAAGTGGAGCAAAAGCAGTTAGTCATATCGTAAAAAGAAAGTCAAAAGGCTTTCTTTTTTTGTCTTTTTTAAAGGAGTTTTGATATACTGGTATCTAGTTTTGAGAAAGGGGGAGAGTCATGGCAAAAAAAGCGAGAAAATACCCAAGCCAAAAGCGCAGAAAAAAACGACGTCGCAAACGTCGCTCATCAAAAATGCCAAAGGGTTTGCTAAAAACGGCCATTGCTTTGGCAGCTCTATTTAGTGCGGTCTTTTTTGGACAGCGGTATTATCAAGAACTGCATCGCATAGCCATTGCGGATACGGCGAACTTAGAAACACCCAGCCAAGACACCCAGACTTTCATTCAAACCATTGGTGAAGATGCTCGCTACATTGCGGCTCAAAATGATTTGTATGCTTCTGTGATGATTGCGCAGGCCATTTTAGAGTCTAATAGTGGGCAATCCGCCCTCAGTCAAGCCCCAAATTACAACTTTTTTGGTATCAAGGGCGATTACAATGGCAAGTCCGTTACCATGCAAACTTGGGAAGATGACGGCAATGGCAATGCCTACACCATTGATGCCGCCTTTCGCTCTTATGATAATCCCATGGAATCTTTGGAAGATTATGCCCAATTTCTTCAAAAAAATATCTATGCAGGCGTCCGAAAATCCAATACCAATTCTTACCAAGATGCCACGGCAGCTTTAACAGGTGTCTATGCTACCGACACTTCCTACGGGGAAAAGCTCAATCAAATCATCGAAGAATACCACCTCACTGACTACGATACCAATTAGCTTATAACCAAAAAAAGATTGACAAGACGCTAAAAACTTGAGATACTCAAAGAAATCATCGCTCTTGTCAATTTTTTTGAAAAATAAAAATGCCAAGTCTGTGATGAAATGGCAATGAAAGGAATTCAATATTAGCTGTCGTTTGTTGGTGCTAACGCAGGCAACAAAAAGAAACGAAAAAGCTAGAACGATTAAATCTTAAGTTAGGAATAATCTTATTAGTGTTGGATATCCTATACAAGATAATCGAGTTGCTTAAATGCTTCTAGAAACATGACAGGTGAGGTGAGAAACCTCACTCACTTGTCTTGTTATTTTAAGCTAAAAATGGTAATAATGCAAATGAAATTGAACAACTTAATCAAAGGTTTATTGATTGTAGATGTTGTTTTGACAGTGATTCTTATAGTGGCACAACTATTTTAAGAAAAATGAGTTAATAAACACTTAGAAAAAAGGAAACAAAAAAGTAGATTTAGCAATTTTACTGATAAAACTCGAGATTCTAAAAGAGATCATCAGTCTTGTCAAAATCTTCTTAAACAAATAATTTAACGCTAAGCGTGGGGAAAGTGCTTCACGACTTGGCTTTGGTTCTAGTATATCAAGTTAGGGATAAAAAAACAATGAAAAGATTTAAAACACTAGTCGTTATTTTGTTAGTCTTGCATGCTATGTTATCAGTTTTGCAAGGTTTTGACGTGTTAAGCACGATTGATTTAATCATCACAATCTTATTGGCCTACTTTGTTATGTCTTATGATTAGAACGCAGAGATGACATGACTAAGCGGTCAACGGCTCGTGGTTTTATTCGTAGTAATGCCACAAAAGAAGATTTGCTTGAATTGCAAGAACTTATCCAAGAAAATCTAAAAAGTTTTAACAGTTTTCCCTTGATTGCGAGGGTATTTTTTATGTGCGAAAAGTCATGTTATAATAAGTGATATGGACTTACGTTTGAAGCATGTAATGGAAAGGGATGGTGTTAGGATGAAGATTAGAAAAGCGACTGAAAATGATATCGATGCTGTGGAAAAGTTATACGATGCCATTCACACGGCTGAAGAAGAAAATAAACAAGACATTGGCTGGGTCAGAGGGATTTATCCTGTTCGTGCTACGGCAGAAGCAGCATTAAAACGAGAGGATTTATTTGTGCTTGAAGAAAATGGCACACTATATGGAACGGCCATCATAAACAAGCTACAAGTGGACATTTATAATCAAGGAAACTGGAAGCATAGGGTTTCTGATGAGCAAGTCTGTGTCCTGCACACCCTAGTTATTTCACCTGTAAGTGCAGGGAAGGGCTATGGCAAAGCCTTTCTTGAGTTTTATGAAAACTATGCGTTGGAGCAAGGTTGCATTGAACTTAGACTCGACACGAATGCCAAAAATGAAGTCGCTCAGGCCATGTATAAAAAGCATGGCTACACAGAAATCGGGATTGTTTCAACGGATTTCAATGGTATTTCGGAAGTTCAGTTAGTGTTGCTAGAAAAATATTTGGGAAACTCACGAGAGTAGAGGAATTTTTGTTTCACCTACCATCCTTTTCTTTTTTGTGTTAGAATAGGTAACAAAGAGGAAAAAGACAATGAAATTATTAAAAGACCGTTTTGATACCTTAAGCGATGCTATTATCGCGATTGTGATGACTATTTTAGTATTGGAAATTTCCATTCCATCCAGCATGAAGGGCTTGCCGCATTTGTTTGAGCAAGTTGCCTTGTTTTTGCTGAGTTTTATTATCATCATTAATTTTTGGTACCGCCGTTTTCAAGCCATGCGAGCAACGGACAAGACGACTTTTCGGACATTTTTGATGGACGTTATTGCCCACGCTATTTTGGCCCTTTTCCCATTAGCCACTAAAATGTTGGTTGAATTTGACGTCCGATGGGTTGGCATTCTCTTTTTTGGGGGCATTAATCTGCTGACTAGCGTTTTGGTCAATTGCATGACCTACGAATTAGCCATGAAGGCCGTGAAAAATTTACCTGATAAGGATGAAGAGGCCATTCAAATGTTCAACGATTGGCTTAATCGTAGAGCAATTGGTAGCCTAGTGGCAGATATTGTTCTGCTGGCTATTTCCCTTTGTTTCAACACAATCGGGGTTTACATTTACATTCTCATGCCACTTTTGGAATTTATCAGTAATTTCAGGCATGGGCGTGCCATGGAAACAGCTTACCAAGAAGGGCAAAGTTTCCAAGAAATCTTGAAACAACGGATGTCAGCTGACAAGAACCATTCGGCAAGCAGTAGCAATTAAAAGAGAGCAAGGCACGGACAAGAAGGTTCGTGCTTTCCTCTCTTTTAAAACTGCTCAAGATATGCTATAATGAAAATGATATGCAATGAGGAGACTATCATGGAATTAGTACGGGAAAAAGAATTCGTTAACCAATATCATTATGATGCTAGAAATTTAAAATGGGAAGAAAAAAATGGTACCCCAAAGACAAACTTTGAGGTTACTTTTCAATTAGTTAATAAAGATACCGAAAATAACCAGACATCTATTGTGGCTGTCTTGCAATTTATGGTTGTGAAGGAAGAATTTGTCATTAGTGGCGTAGTTTCACAAATGATTCACATCAAAAACCGTATTGTGAACGAGCCAAGTGAATTTGAAAGAGGAGAAGTTGAAACGTTAGCAGCGCCATTATTAGACATGGTTCAACGCTTAACCTACGAAGTCACTGAGATTGCTTTAGACCGTCCTGGAGTGAAATTGGAGTTTAGAAATTAATGAAATTAGCAGTTATTACTGATACAACCGCTGTCTTGTCGGATGATATCAAGCAAAAAGAAAATCTTTTTATCTTAGATATTCCTATTACGTTTGAAGGGGAAACCTATGTGGAAGGGAAAAACTTGAGCTTAGATGAGTTTTACCATCGCATGGCCCATTCTCCAACGCTGCCACACACAAGTCAGCCAAGTTTAGCCAAATTGGATGAGATTTTAACGCAGCTGGTTTCAGACGGTTATACACACGTGATTGGCTTGTTCTTATCTTCTGGTATCTCAGGCTTTTGGCAAAACATTCAATTTTTTATTGAAGACCACCCAGAACTGACGATTGCCTTTCCAGACAGTAAGATTACGTCAGCACCGCTTGGCTGCATGGTGAAGAACCTTTTAAAATGGGGAGAGGAAGAACTTGCTTTTGAGGCTATTTTAGAGAAATTGCAGCAACAAATTGATGGAACAGGTGCTTTTATCATGGTTGATGATTTGAATCACTTGGTAAAGGGCGGACGTTTGTCAAATGGTTCGGCTTTGATTGGTAATTTGTTGAGCATTAAGCCAATTCTCTACTTTAACGACGGCACTATCGAAGTGTTTGAAAAGGTGAGAACAGAGAAAAAAGCCATCAAGCGTCTTGTAGAAGTCTTGACAGAAAAGACAGCAAATGGTCAGTACGAAGTCTTTATTATCCATACGCGTGCTGAAGAAAAAGCGCAACATTTCTACCAAACCTTGTGTGACAATCATTTCGGCCACCAACTTGAAATTGTTGGTTTTGATGCTGTTATTGCGACTCACTTAGGTGAAGGTGCTGTTGCCTTTGGTTTCACGCCAATTGTTTAAAACGTTTTAATGTTAGGGGAGGACTATTTTGGAGATTAAAGTTATTGTTGCAGGTTTCAGAGGGAGAATGGGTTCTGCGGCTGTGAATATGGTCAAAGAAGATGAAGACCTTATCTTGTCAGCCTTGTTAGACCCATTTGCGAAGGACACTGAGGTAGATGGGGTGCCTGTTTTTACAGATAAATCACAGCTTATTGGCTTTGATGCGGATGTTTGGATTGACTTTACCACACCAGCCGTGGCTTATGACAATACCCGCTTTGCTTTAGAACATGGGTTTGCTCCTGTGGTTGGGACAACTGGATTTACAGAAGATGAAATCGTAGAATTGATTGCCCTGTCTGAAGACAAAAAAATCGGTGGTTTGATTGCGCCTAATTTTGCCATTGGAGCTATTTTGCTGATGGAATTCGCGGCTAAAGCAGCCAAATACTTCCCTGATCTTGAAATTATTGAGTTGCACCATGACAATAAAAAGGATGCACCGTCTGGAACAGCCATTAAAACGGCAGAATTGATTCGTGAAGTTCGCCAGCCTAAGCAACAAGGGGCAGCTGATGAGGTGGAAAGCCTTAAGGGTGCGCGTGGTGCTGAATTTGATGGCTTCCGCATTCACAGTGTGCGTCTACCTGGTTTGGTGGCGCATCAAGAAGTGATTTTTGGGGCTCAGGGCGAAGGATTGACCTTGCGTCATGATTCGTACGACCGCAAATCCTTCATGAGTGGTGTTAATATTGGAGTAAGAGCAGTTGTAAAACGAGATAAACTCGTTTATGGTTTGGAAAAATTATTATGAAATTAAATAATTTGCCTTCTGAATTTCAGGAGGCTTTACCTATCTTAAAGAAAATTCGTGAAGCTGGTTATGAGGCCTATTTTGTTGGAGGAAGTGTGCGTGATGCCCTCCTCAATCGTCCTATTCATGACGTGGATATTGCTACTAGTGCTTATCCTGAGGAAACCAAGACCATCTTTGCTAGGACGATTGATATCGGGATTGAGCATGGGACGGTCTTGGTATTAGAAGATAGTGGTGAATATGAAATCACCACCTTCCGAACAGAAGATGTCTATGTGGATTACCGCAGACCGAGCAGCGTTTCCTTTGTGCGTTCCTTGGAAGAAGATTTGAAACGCCGTGATTTTACAGTAAATGCCTTTGCCTTGAACGACGAAGGAAATGTGATTGATAAATTTGATGGTCTGGCTGACTTGAAAGCCAAGCTTTTGCGAGCAGTAGGAAACCCTGCTGAACGTTTTAACGAAGATGCTTTGCGCATCATGCGTGGTTTTCGTTTTGCAGCCAGCCTTGATTTTAACATTGAAGCAAATACCTTTGCTGCTATGGCCTCTCATGCACCTTTGCTTGAAAAAATTTCAGTAGAGCGCTCTTTTATTGAATTTGATAAGCTTTTGTTGGCACCGTTTTGGCGAAAAGGGATTACAGCTATGTTGGCCAGTCAGGCCCAAAAATACTTGCCACATTTGGAAGAAGCACATGAAAATCTACAAGGCTTGTTGGATCATTTGGCTGAGGACTATCATTTCAAAAGCTCTGAGCAAGCTTGGGCAGCTCTGCTATTGTCCCTAGACATTACCGATAGTCGTGCTTTCTTGAGATCTTGGAAAACGTCAACGCAGTTTCAGAAAGATGTTGAAACCATTGTGACTATTTACCGTGCGCGTTTGCAATCTTCTCTGGATAAAAAACAGGTTTATCGTTATGGAAAAGATTTGATTGAGCAGGCTGAGGATTTACGAATTGGGTTTGGCTTGCCAGTTGATATTGAGCGCATCGAGCGTTTGGACGAGGCATTGACTATTCATGACAAGCATGAAATTGTGGTTAATGGTAGCATTTTAATCAAAGAAATGGCTTATAAACCAGGACCAGACCTAGGACGTACCTTGAAACAGGTTGAGGACGCGATTGTACTAGGCGAGTTGGCCAACGATAAAGCAGCGATTCTGGAATGGATTAGAGAGGCGAGTAAATGAGTGACTTTATTGTAGAACATTTAACAAAATCAGTCGGTGACAAGACGGTTTTTCGTGATATTTCCTTTATCATGCACGATTATGACCGTATTGGGATTATTGGGGTCAATGGAACAGGTAAAACGACGCTGCTGGATGTGATTTCAGGTCGACTTGGTTTTGATGGAGATGTTTCTCCATTTTCAGCTAAAAATGGTTATAAAATCGCTTATTTGACCCAAGAACCTGATTTTGATGATAACAAAACGATTTTGGACACGGTGTTATCATCTGATTTGCGGGAAATGGCTTTGATTAAAACCTATGAGCAATTGATGGCAGACTATAACGAATCCAACCAAGCTCAGCTAGAAAAAGTCATGGCAGAAATGGATTCTCTTGATGCTTGGACCATTGAAAGCGAAGTCAAAACGGTCTTGACCAAGTTAGGCTTGCATGATTTGTCGCAAAAAGTCGGTGATTTGTCTGGTGGGCTCCGTCGCCGTGTGCAATTGGCTCAGGTCCTCTTGAATGATGCGGACTTATTGTTATTGGACGAACCAACCAACCACTTGGATATTGATACCATTGCTTGGTTGACGCAATTTCTGAAGAACAGCAAGAAAACCGTGCTCTTTATCACCCACGACCGCTATTTCTTGGATAATGTGGCAACGCGTATTCTTGAGTTGGCTGATAGTCAATTGACGGAATATCAGGGAAATTACCAAGATTATGTGCGCTTGCGTGCGGAGCAAGATGAGCGTGATGCAGCAACCTTGCATAAGAAAAAACAACTTTACAAGCAAGAATTAGCCTGGATGCGGACTCAGCCGCAAGCACGTGCAACCAAGCAACAAGCCCGTATCAATCGTTTTAATGACTTAAAAGCTGATTTATCAGGTACTAAGCAGTCCAGCGAAATGGAAATTCATTTTGAAACCGGCCGTATTGGTAAAAAGGTTATCGAATTTAAGGATGTTTCATTTGCTTACCCCAATAAACCAATTTTGCAGGACTTTAATTTGTTGGTGCAAAACAAGGACCGTATTGGGATTGTGGGTGACAATGGTGTCGGAAAGTCAACCTTACTCAACCTTATCAATGGTGATTTGCAGCCAACTAGCGGTCAACTGGACATTGGGGAAACCGTCCGAATTGGTTATTTCTCGCAATTGATAAAAGACATAGATGAGAATAAACGCGTGATTAACTACCTGCAAGAAGTAGCAGATGAGGTGAAAACGAGCGTTGGGACAACGAGCATCACGGAATTGCTGGAGCAATTTTTATTCCCTCGCTCAACACACGGAACCTTGATTTCAAAATTATCAGGTGGTGAAAAGAAGCGCTTGTATCTGCTTAAGATTTTGATTGAAAAGCCTAATGTCTTGTTACTTGACGAACCGACTAATGATCTTGATATTGCAACTTTGACTATTCTTGAAAATTTCTTACAAACATTTTCGGGACCTGTTATCACAGTGAGCCACGATCGCTACTTCCTTGACAAAGTAGCCAATAAAATTCTCGCTTTTGAAAATGGTCAAGTGCGTGCCTTTTTCGGTAATTACACCGATTATTTGGACGAAGAGGCTTTTGAAGAAAATGCAGCGACTGAGCAAGCTAAGAAGGCAGCTGCACCCAAAGCAGAAAAAGAAAAAACGAAGAAAAAACGCATGTCTTACTTTGAAAAACAAGAATGGGAAACCATCGAAGATGAGATTGCCAAATTAGAAGAAGACATCGAAACCATCGAAACTCAAATGCAAGAAAATGCCAGCGATTATGGCAAATTAGCAGAACTGCAACGCTCGCTAGATGCTGCCAATGAAACCTTGCTGGAAAAATACGAACGTTATGAGTATTTAAGTGACTTAGCCGAGTAAACGTTCATACGTTTGCTTGCTAGAGTGCTGTTGAAGGAAAAATAAAAGAGGAAGGATAAGAGCTATGAAACTCATCTGGACTTATTTGAAAAAATATCCCAAATGGCTTGTTTTGGACGTCTTTGGTGCCTTGGCATTTGTCTTGGTTAACCTTGGTTTGCCAACAGCCTTGGCGCGTATGATTGACCAAGGGATAACGGCAAACGACCGACAGCAAGTTTACTTTTGGGCAATGATTATGTTTGCGATTGTTGTTATTGGGGTGATTGGTAGAATTACCTTAGCTTATGCGGCTGGGAAAATCACGACAAACATGATTAAAGATATGCGTAATGATATGTATGACAAATTGCAAGAATATTCGCATTATGAGTACGAGCAAATTGGGGTGTCTTCGCTGGTGACTCGGATTACCAGTGACGCCTTTATTTTGATGCAGTTTGCTGAACAATCGTTGCGTATCGGGGTGGTGACACCTTTGATGATGATTTTCAGTGTGGCCATGATTTTAATCACCAGCCCATCTTTGGCTTGGATTGTCGCTGTTGCTATTCCCCTTTTGATTTTGGTTGTCTATTACGTTGCTGTTAAGACACGACCATTATCTGAAAAACAACAAGCAACGCTGGATAAAATCAACCAGTATGTTCGTGAAAACCTCACAGGCTTGCGTGTTATCCGCGCCTTTGCTCGTGAAGAATTCCAAGAAGAACGTTTTGACCAAAAAAACGAAGAATACAAGGATATTTCAAGTCGCTTGTTCAAGCTCACAGGTTTGACAGAACCTTTATTTGTGCAAATTATTGTTGCTATGATTGTGGCTATTGTGTGGTTTGCCCTTAATCCGCTTGGTAAAGGAAATCTACAAATTGGTGATTTGGTTGCCTTTATCGAGTACAGTTTCCATGCCTTGTTCTCTTTCTTGATGTTTGCTAATCTTTTTACCATGTATCCCAAAGTCGTGGTTTCTAGCGAACGGATCACAGAAGTGATGGATATGCCTATTTCGATCAATCCAAATGAAAATGGCGTGACAACAACTGATAAGAGAGGTTATTTAGAATTTGACAAGGTCACTTTTGCTTATCCTGGAGAAACCGAAAGCCCAGTACTAAAAGACATTTCCTTTAAAGCCAAGCCAGGTGAAACGGTTGCCTTTATTGGTTCGACAGGTTCTGGAAAATCATCCTTGGTTAATTTGATTCCACGTTTTTATGACGTGTCTTTGGGCCGTATTTTGGTGGATGGCGTGGACGTTCGCGATTACCAGCTCAAGGCCTTGCGTCAAAAAATCGGCTTCATTCCACAAAAAGCGCTGCTCTTTACAGGAACGATCGAGGAAAACCTTAAATATGGGAAAGTGGATGCCAGCACTTTTGAATTGCAAGAAGCGGCGGAAGTGGCTCAGGCGAAAGACTTCATCGAAAGCAAGGACGAGCGTTACCAAACCCACCTTGCAGAAGGCGGAAGCAACTTGTCAGGTGGTCAAAAACAACGTTTGTCTATTGCGCGTGCGGTGGTCAAAAAACCAGATATTTACATCTTTGACGACTCTTTCTCTGCTTTGGACTATAAAACCGATGCGCAATTACGTGCACGCTTGAAAGAAGTCACGCAAGATGCGACAGTTTTGATTGTGGCACAACGTATCGGAACCATCATGGACGCAGACCACATCATTGTCTTGGATAATGGTGAAATTGTTGGACGTGGTACACACGATGAATTGATGAAAACCAATGACATTTATCGTGAAATTACCAATTCCCAACTGAAAAATATGGATGAAATGGGAGGAGAATAAGGATGAAACAACGTAATGCTTTTCTACGCTTGTGGGATTACCTTAGGCATTATAAAGGAGCGCTCTTTTTTGCCATCTTCCTAAAAGTGCTCAGTAGTGTGATGAGCGTGCTAGAACCTTTTGTTCTCGGTTTGGCTATCACCGAATTGACAGCTAACCTCATCGATATGGCAAAAGGGATTCCAGGTGCGCACATCAATACCACCTACATTGGCGTGATTTTGGTGCTCTACTTCCTGCGCGGCTTGCTTTACGAATTGGGCAGTTATGGGTCAAACTACTTTATGACCAATGCGGTGCAAAATAGTATCCGTGATTTGCGTCATGATTTGAGTGAAAAAATTAATAAAATCCCCGTTTCTTACTTTGATAATCAACAATTTGGGAATGTCTTGGGGCGTTTCACATCGGATATCGAAACCGTTTCAAATGCCCTTCAACAAAGTTTCTTGCAGATTATCAATGCCTTTTTAACCATTATTTTGGTTATTGCTATGGTGCTCTACCTCAACTGGCAATTGGCGATGATTGTGATTGTCATGATTCCAATCACTTATGTCAGTGCTCAGTTCATCTTGAAAAAATCGCAACCTTATTTCAAGAAACAAGCCGATGCTCTTGGTGATATGAATGGTTTTGTTCAAGAAAATCTAACAGGTTTTAATGTCTTGAAGTTGTACGGACGTGAAGAAATTTCAAGTGAGGAATTCCGTGAGATTACGCAAAACTTGCAAGAAGTCGGCTTTAAAGCCAGCTTTATTTCAGGGATAATGATGCCTGTGCTTAGTGCCATTTCAGATATGGCTTACTTGATTATCGCAGCAATTGGTGCCCTTCAAGTGCTTTCAGGAACTTTGACAATTGGTAATATGCAGGCCTTTGTGCAATACGTTTGGCAAGTTAGCCAACCCGTCCAAACCATCACTCAGCTAGCCAGCGTTCTTCAAAGTGCCAAATCATCTTTAGACCGTATCTTTGAAGTGTTGGATGAACCTGATGAAGTGTCACAAGTCACAGAACATTTGACACATGATTTGACAGGACAAGTCAGCTTTGAAAATGTGTCTTTCCAATATGTTGCAGACAAGCCTTTGATTCAAAACTTTAATCTGGAGGTCAAACCAGGTGAAATGGTTGCCATCGTTGGTCCGACAGGTGCTGGTAAGACGACCTTGATTAACCTTTTGATGCGTTTTTACGATGTGACTGGTGGTTCTATCAAAATCGACGGGCATGATATTCGTAATCTCTCTCGTCAAGAATACCGCAAACAATTTGGAATGGTTTTGCAAGACGCTTGGCTCTACGAGGCTAGCATTAAGGAAAACCTTCGCTTTGGTAATTTAGAGGCGACGGATGAGGAAATTGTTGCGGCTGCCAAGGCTGCCAACGTTGACCATTTCATTCGGACCTTGCCAGGTGGCTACAACATGGAGATGAACCAAGAATCAACCAACGTTTCCTTGGGGCAAAAACAATTGTTGACCATTGCGCGTGCCTTGCTCGCTGACCCTAAAATTCTTATCTTGGACGAAGCGACTTCATCAGTTGATACACGCTTGGAATTGCTTATACAAAAAGCCATGACGAATTTGATGGAAGGACGCACTAGCTTTGTCATTGCCCACCGTTTGTCAACGATTCAAGAGGCTGATAAGATTTTGGTGTTAAATAACGGTCAAATTATCGAACAAGGAAACCATGAAAGCCTACTTGCCGCCAAAGGTTTCTACTATGACTTGTACAACAGTCAATTTAGCAAGAGCAGTTAATTGACAATCCCCATTGAATATCTGCTTGAAAGATGTTATCATAGATACTGTTATTATAACGATGTTTGGGAAAAGCCATCGCTAAAAAAAACCAGCTCTATGACTGATATTAGCGCTCCTATGGACTTTTTCATAGGGGCTTTTTTTGACCCAAATATCTTAGAAAAGATAGAGGAGAATGGACATGAAACGCCAATCAGCCCTTGTTGTTTTTAGTGGGGGGACAAGACTCCACCACTTGTTTATTTTGGGCACTAAAACACTACGAACACGTTGAAGCAGTAACCTTTAATTATGGTCAACGACACAGTTTAGAAATTGAAGTCGCAAAGCAGATTGCCAAAGAACAAGGGGTCAAGCACCACTTGTTGGATATGTCTTTGTTGGGACAATTAACAGAAAATGCGCTGACACGCGACATTGCAATTGAAAATCCTGAGGATGACCTGCCAAATACATTTGTGGATGGCAGAAATCATTTGTTCTTATCTTTTGCTGCAGTTCTTGCGAAAGGGCTTGGGATTACTGACATTGTGACAGGTGTTTGCGAAACGGATTTTTCAGGTTATCCTGATTGTCGCGATTCCTTTGTCAAATCCCTCAACGTGACCTTGAATTTGGCTATGGCTTATGATTTTGTTATTCAGACACCCTTGATGTGGCTGGATAAATCAGAAACCTGGGAATTGGCTGACCAACTAGGAAAATTTGAGTACGTGCGTGACCATACCTTGACTTGCTACAACGGTATCAAAGGTAGTGGTTGTGGGGAATGCCCAGCCTGCCACCTTCGCCAAGCAGGCCTAGAGCAATATCTGGCTAGAAGAGGTGAGGCTTAATGTTTCAAATACCAACAGAAGTAAAAACCCCAACGGGTGAATCTTTGGTTTATTGCCCTCGCCGTGTCTGCGTATCTAAAGAATTTACCTTTGATGCTGCCCATCATTTATTTGACTATGAGGGGAAATGCAAAGCCCTACACGGACATACCTATCACTTGCAAATAGCGGTATCAGGTTTTTTAGACCATCGTGGCATGGCGGTGGATTTTGGGGATTTGAAAGCCATTTACAAAACGCACTTGGAACCCTATCTCGACCACCGTTACCTCAACGAAAGTTTGCCTTACATGAACACAACAGCAGAAAACATGGTGTACTGGATTTTCAAACAAGTTCAGACCCATTTGCCGACAGAACGCGATATAAGACTAGAATCTGTGCGTCTGTATGAAACGCCAACCTCTTTTGCAGAATTTAGAAGGGAGTGGGATAAGGATGTCGAAACGACCGCTGACACTACCCATTCTTGAGATTTTTGGTCCCACCTTTCAAGGAGAGGGGCGAGCAATTGGGCAAAAGACCATGTTTGTGCGAACAGGAGGATGTGATTACCACTGTGCTTGGTGTGATTCTGCCTTTACTTGGGATGGTTCCGAAAAACCTAGACGCATGACGGCTGATGAAGTCATTGCTGCATTGGACCAACTGGGGCAATATGATTATGTGACCTTGTCAGGTGGTAATCCTTGCTTGCTGGCAGCCAATATGGCAGAATTGGTGGCTAAATTAAAAGCCAGAGGAGTGACCTTAGCTGTTGAAACGCAAGGTTCTCGCTGGCAAGATTGGTTAAAAGATATTAACCAAGTAACTCTGAGCCCAAAACCACCTTCAAGTCAGATGACTGTCCAATTGGACACCTTAGATTTTATTGTGTCACAACTAGACAAAGACCAAGTTACCTTTAAAATTCCTGTCTTTGATGAAGCCGATTTGGCTTTTGCCAAAGCCATTCAAAAACGTTACCAGCCTGATGTTTTGTATTTATCAGCAGGCAATCCCGAGCCAAACGCTAGTGGCAATATTGTGGAGCACCAATTGGTTCGTTTAAAGCAACTATGGGATAGTGTGGCCAAAGACCCAGATTGGCAAAGCGTATGCGTCTTGCCCCAATTACACACCTTATTATATGACAACCAACGAGGCGTTTAAAAAGGAGCTAACATGACAAAAACAGATGAAATGAAAGATTTAACCCTTTTGGCAATCAAAAAACAGACTACATTTACGAATACGACCCAAATATTTTGGAGGCTTTTGATAACCGCCATGTCGATAACGACTATTTTATCAAATTCAATTGCCCTGAATTCACGTCGCTGTGCCCTATGACTGGCCAGCCAGATTTTGCGACCATTTACTTTTCTTATATTCCTGACCAACGTTGCGTGGAATCAAAATCGCTGAAACTCTACCTATTTAGCTACCGCAATCATGGGGATTTTCATGAAAATTGCATCAATACCATTGGTAAGGATTTGATTGCGCTCTTGGAACCACGCTACCTTGAGGTTTGGGGAAAATTCACCCCACGTGGAGGCTTGTCGATTGACCCTTACTTTAATTATGGTAAACCAGGTACTAAGTATGAAAAAATGGTAGAGTACCGCTTGATGAATCACGACCTGTATCCTGAAACCATTGACAATCGTTAAAAACATAAAAAAAGAACCTACTAACAGGTTCTTTTTAAGTATTTGGGGCTAGATACGGAATGAAAAGGCAATGCCTGACGCGCCGACTGCCATGAGCAAAAGCCCAGTCAAACGTCCGATGAAAATCGCAGACAATGTTGGGTTAAAGAGTAGGAAAATACCAAGGAAGATAGCCAAAATCGCAGAGATTAGGAAACGATTGGCATCGTAAAAACCAGCTTTTCGCATTTGAATCCCACCGACCAAGCGAAGGAATCCACTAATTAAAATCCAATAAGCAGCAACCGTAACCACTACATTTGAGAGTGAAAAGGCAGAACTTGATAATAAAATAATCCCAAACACAATGGATAAGATGCTTTGCAACAAGTACCAAAATTGTCGTTCGACGCTATTGGTGTACATGATGAGGCTGGTTAACCCTGACATAAAGACCAAAAAAGCGATAATCCAACCAATCATAGCAGTTGTCGTAAAAGGACGGACAAAAAGCCAAATCCCAATCAGCAAGGCAATCACACCTGACCATAATGAAAGACGTTTCATAAAAGACCTCCTCGTTCGTTACCCTTATAGTACCATATTTTTAGCAAAAGGAAAAGGAAGCTGCTAAAGAATATCAACTATTTGCCAATCATTTGGATTTTCGGTGATTTTAAAGTCTCTTTTGTAAAGAGAATGCAAAAAAGAACGTAAATACTTGACAATAATTTTCAGAAAACTTTATAATATTCATATAGTCATTTTGTTTGATTATAATCTAAATTCCGGAGGAATAGATATGACAACAGGTAAAGCCTATGTAACAAGTGTCTTTGAAAAAGTCAAAGCACAAAATGCTCATGAACCAGAATTTTTGCAAGCCGTTGGAGAAGTGTTTGAATCACTTGTTCCCGTGTTTGATAAATATCCAAAATACATTGACGAAAATCTTCTCGAACGTTTGGTTGAACCAGAACGCATCATTTCATTCCGTGTGCCTTGGGTAGATGACAAAGGTCATGTTCAGGTTAACCGTGGTTACCGCGTGCAATTCTCATCAGCGATTGGTCCATACAAAGGTGGTCTTCGTTTCCACCCATCTGTTAACCAATCAATCATCAAATTCCTTGGTTTTGAACAAATCTTCAAAAACTCATTGACTGGCCAACCAATTGGTGGTGGTAAAGGTGGTTCAAACTTTGACCCTAAAGGAAAATCAGACAATGAAATCATGCGTTTCTGCCAAAGCTTCATGACAGAATTGAGCAAACACATTGGGGCTGATACAGATGTCCCTGCGGGTGATATCGGTGTTGGTGGACGTGAAATTGGTTACCTTTACGGTCAATACAAACGCCTTCGCAACGAATACACAGGTGTTCTAACAGGTAAAGGGTTGACTTACGGCGGTTCGCTTGCCCGTACAGAAGCGACTGGTTATGGTGCTGTTTACTTTGCAGAACAAATGTTGAAAGCACGTGGCGAAGATTTCGCTGGTAAAGTGGCTATCGTTTCAGGTTCTGGTAATGTAGCTATTTACGCGACTGAAAAACTGCAATCTCTTGGTGCTAAAGTCGTTGCCGTTTCAGATTCATCAGGTTACGTTTACGACCCAGAAGGTATTGACGTTGCTCTCTTGAAACAATTGAAAGAAGTCGAACGTGCTCGTATCGTTAAATACGCTGACGCTCGTCCAAGTGCTACTTTCACACCAGCAGGTGAAGGTTCAATTTGGTCAATCAAAGCTGACCTTGCTTTCCCATGTGCAACACAAAATGAAATTAACGAAGAAGACGCTAAAACCCTTGTTGCTAATGGCGTTATCGCTGTTACAGAAGGGGCTAATATGCCATCAACGCTTGAAGCTATCGAAGTCTTCCAAAAAGCAGGTGTGTCATTTGGTCCTGCCAAAGCAGCTAACGCTGGTGGTGTAGCCGTATCAGCGCTTGAAATGGCTCAAAACAGCCAACGCACAGCATGGTCATTTGAAGAAGTTGATGCCAAACTTTATGACATCATGAAAGGCATCTACGAAAACGCAGCAGCAGCAGCCAAAGAATTTGGTGCAGAAGGCGACCTTGTTGTTGGTGCCAACATCGCTGGTTTCCTTAAAGTGGCTGAAGCCATGTCAGCACAAGGTATCGTTTAATCAGACGATTCGACCTCTAAAGAGCTCACTTAGTGGGCTCTTTTTTTGGTATAATAATACTATCGGATAAAAGAACGATGGGAGAAAACATGATTAAAGAGATTGTAAAAGACACCTTTTTCTTGGCGCAAAAATCAGAAGACGCTACAAAAGACGATTTGTATTTAGCGCAGGACTTGCAAGATACCTTGGAAGCCAATCGTGATCAGTGTATCGGCATGGCAGCCAATATGATTGGCGTGATAAAGCGTGTGATTATTGTGAATATGGGAGTGGCAGATGTGGTGATGTTCAATCCCGTCTTGCTCAACAAATCCATTCCATTTGATACCAAAGAATCTTGCCTATCATTGTCTGGGGCTCGTCCGACACGTCGTTACCAAACCATCGAAGTGTCTTTCTTAGATAAGTACTGGCAACGTCAAACCTTGGCCTTAACAGGTTTACCAGCACAAATTTGCCAGCATGAGCTTGACCATTTGGAAGGGATTATCATCTAATAAGAAGGAGCGTGGAGCGCCATGCTCTTTTTTTCTGAAAAAATGTGAAAAAGCAACGTTTTCACTTGACAATGGTTTCCATGAGAACTATAATGTTGTTTGTTAATAAATCGTGCTTATAAATGCTTAGAAAGTGAGGAGACAATGCGCCCAAAAGATCCATTTTCACAATTTAGGGATTTTATTAATTTGATGGAAAATCGTGTCAATCATCTTGCTGCGGTGTACGGAATTGAAAAACTAGCTGGTCCACAAGGATTTGCGGTGATGTATCTTTGTGAGGATAAAGGAAAAGAAATCTTTATCAAAGACATTGAAAAGCGGTTAAACATTTCCAAATCAGTAACGAGTAACTTGATTAAACGTATGGAAAAAAATGGTTTTATCCAAGTGATTCCATCAAAAGTGGATAAGCGCTACAAACAAGTTGTTTTAACAGAATTAGGTGAATCAAAAGCGAAGGCTATCAAGGCATTTCACGATGAAATGCATGACCAAGTGTTAAAAGGGATTAGCCGAGAGGATTTGAGAACCTCTTTTCGCGTCTTTAAACAAGCTTTAAAAAATTTAGAAAAATAAGGAGTAAGGCATGTTAAAAATTTTGAAACGTTTAACGGCAAAGGAAATCACCATGCTTGTCTTTGCCATCTTATTCGTTTGCTTAAATGTGTATCTTGATTTGAAAATCCCAGATTACATGTCAACGATTACCAAGCTCTTGTCAACGCAAGGGACAAAGGCGGATGATATTTTCGCTTGGAATGTTGATTCTCCAGGAATGCGAATGATTTTGCTATCGTTTGCTAGTTTCTTATCAGCTGTTGTTGTCGGCTTTTTAGCTTCTCGTATCGCGGCAAGTTTTAGTACGAGCTTGCGAGATGACATTTTCCACAGTGTTTTGAATTTCTCTGATGCTGAAATCAAGAAATTTTCAATTCCAAGTCTTTTAACCCGTACAACCAACGATATCACACAAATTCAATTGGTATTTACCATGGGAATTCAGGTGGTTACCAAAGGACCTATCATGGCTATTTGGGCCATTACGAAGATTGCCGATAAAAACCACGAATGGCTTTGGGTATTGATTGTCGCTGTTGCAGTCATGTTCTTGATGTTGACCTTCCTACTCATTGTCGTTATGCCTAAGCAACGTATTATCCAAAAATTAACGGATAAATTGAATAGTATTACTCGTGAGTCGTTGACTGGTATTCGTGTGGTTCGTGCTTACAACGCCGAATCTTACCAAGATGGCAAATTCGCCAAAGCCAATGACGATGTAACCAATACCAACTTGTTCATCAACCGTTCAATGGCTATCTTGTCACCAGTCATGACAGCAATCTCTAGCGGAATGACTTTGGCCATTTACTGGATTGGGGCACATTTGATTGAAGATGTGGCTATTCCAAAAGATCCAACTAAAATTGCTGGTGCCATGCATGACAAAGTCGGACTTTTCTCTGATATGATCGTTTACTCATCTTATGCCATGCAAGTCGTTATGGGATTTATGATGATGATTGTCGTCTTCTTCATTTTGCCACGTGCGGTTGTCGCAGCTGGTCGTATCAATGAAGTGCTAGAAACTAAGACCTCAATTGCTTACCCTGAAGCTACTAAAGAACAACCAACTGAAAAAGGGTCTATCGAATTTGACAATGTGTCTTTCCGTTACAGCAAAACTTCAGAAGCTGTTTTGGAACACGTTTCATTCAAAGCTAAAGCTGGTGAAACGGTTGCCTTTATCGGTTCTACAGGTTCAGGTAAATCAACGCTTGTGAATTTGATTCCGCGTTTCTATGACGCTACTGAAGGAACGATTAAAGTCGATGGTTTAGACGTTCGCCAATATGACCACGATACCTTGCATAATATTGTCGGTTATATTCCACAAAAAGCTGTCTTGTTTAGTGGTGATATCGCTTCTAATATGGACATGGGTGAAAGCCCTGAATCTCCTCTAAATGATAGCCAAATGTGGGAAGCACTAGATTTGGCACAAGGTAGAGAATTTGTGGAACGCAAAGAAGGGCAACTGAAAGCGCCTGTATCACAAGGCGGCCAAAACTTCTCTGGTGGTCAAAAACAACGTTTGGCGATTGCGCGTGCTTTGGCGCGTAAACCTGAAATTATCATTTTCGATGATTCCTTCTCTGCTCTTGATTACAAGACAGACCGTATCTTACGTACTCAATTAAGAGAAAAAACAAGTCACATGACAAAATTGATTGTGGCGCAACGTATCGCAACCATTATGGACGCCGACCAAATCCTTGTTCTAGACAAAGGCCGTGTGGTTGGTCAAGGAACACACAAAGAATTGTTGGCATCTAATGAAGTTTACCGTGAAATTGCGTACTCACAATTATCTAAGGAGGAATTAGAAAATGGAAAATAAAAAGAAAACAAGTTTCTATAGTCAATTGAAACCTTATATCAAAGGTTTCAGACTTCCATTTCTCCTTTCGGTTATTGGTGCTTGTATTTCAGCCACGGTAACGGTTATCGGTCCTGATAAGCTAAAAGAAATCACCAATACCATTACCAAAGGCTTAACACCAACGGCTACTGGAACGATTCCAGGTATTGATTTGGATAAAATTGGTCATATTGCGATGACCTTGGCCATTTTGTATGGGATTGCAGCTGTTGTGGGTTACATTCAAAACTTCACTGTGGCCACTATCGTTCAACGTTTTTCACAACGTTTGCGTCGAGCTATCCAAGATAAGATTGATAATGTGCCATTGAATTATTTCGATAGCCATGCCCAAGGGGATACCTTGTCACGCGTCACAAACGACGTCGATTTGTTCGCCCAATCACTTAACCAAAGTTTAGGAACACTGGTAACATCAACGATGTTGTTGATTGGCTCAATCATCATGATGTTCTATTCAAACATCAGCATGGCCTTCACTACAATTGGTTCTGTCTTGATTGGCTTTGTCTTGGTGATCGTGATTATAGGTTCTTCACAACCCCTCTTCAAACGCCAACAAAATAACCTAGCTGCCATTAACGGTTATGTCGAAGAAATTTATTCTGGTCATAACGTGATAACAAGCTACAATGCAGCAGAAGAAGTGAGCGAATCCTTTAAAGAATTGAACCAAAACCTTTACAAATCAATGTGGCAATCACAATTCTTATCAGGTATTATGATGCCTTTGATGATTTTCATTGGTAACTTTGGTTACGTTATGGTCTGTGTCGTTGGTGCGGTCAAAGTTATCAACGGTGACCTAAACATGGGTGACGTTGTTGCCTTCATGACTTATGTGCGTATCTTCTCACAACCCCTTTCTCAAATCGCTCAAGCCTTCACCCAATTGCAATCAGCTATTGCCGCTATGGGACGTGTCTTTGATTTCCTTGGCGAAGAAGAAATGGAAGACGATTCTGATAAGAAACGTCAACTTAACCATGTGAAAGGTGAAGTCGCTTTTGATAATGTTTTCTTTGGTTACTCTAAAGATAAAACCATTATTCATGACTTTTCAGCTGTGGCAAAACCTGGTCAAAAAGTTGCGATTGTTGGACCAACAGGTGCTGGTAAAACTACCATTGTTAACTTGTTGATGAAATTCTACAACATTGATAAAGGTCGCATCAGTATTGACGGCGTGGATACGCGTTTGATGTCACGTGAAGAAGTGCATGACCAATTCTCAATGGTGCTTCAAGACACTTGGTTGTTTGAAGGAACTATTAAGGAAAACTTGGTTTATAACCAAGAAAACATCACTGATGCGCAAGTCATTGCAGCAGCTAAGGCTGTTGGTGTGCACCACTTTATCATGACCTTGCCAGACGGTTACGACACTTATTTGGATGATTCCGTAACGCTTTCAATCGGTCAAAAACAATTGTTGACCATTGCGCGTTCTCTGTTGAAAGATGCTCCATTGCTTATTTTGGACGAAGCCACATCTTCAGTTGATACACGTACTGAAGAATTGATTCAAAAAGCCATGGATAAATTGATGGAAGGACGCACATCATTTGTTATCGCTCACCGTCTATCAACCATTAAAAATGCCGATTTGATTCTCGTGATGAAAGATGGTAATATCATCGAACAAGGTAACCACGATGAATTGATGGAACAAGGTGGCTTCTATTCAGATCTTTACAATTCACAATTTGAAGTCGCTTAATAGACAGGAAAAATCAGACGTAGCTCTGGTTTTTCTTTTTTGTCTGATGCCAAAACCAAATAGTTGACGCAAGTGGAGGTCTGTGCCATAATTGGTAGCGTCATGAAAGCCGTTTCAGATGCTACCAATTTATCTTTTTGCCATACCAAAAAATGTTATTGCAAGAGAGATTGTGGTATGCTGATACTGTTATGGAAACTTATCGGAAAGTTAGTAGGAAAAGCCAATGATTCAAGACATTATCACCTATTTTGTAAATAATGGTCAGACGTATTTAACTTATGTCGGGCAGCATTTGAGCTTGAGTATCGAAGCTCTGGTACTGGCTTGTGTGCTGGCGCTTCCTATGGCTTATTTTTCTTATGAAAAGCCTTGGGTCAAGCAGGTATCAACCCTTTTGACGCAAGGTTTGCGGGTTATTCCTAGCCTTGGGATATTGTTTATTCTCATTCCTTTTATCGGAGTGGGGCGGCTGCCTGCCTTAATTGCTTTGGTTATTCTGGGTATTCCTCCCATTTTGCTGCAGACCATTATCGGTTTTGAATCGGTGTCGGACACTCTAGTGGAAACAGCGCTTGGACTTGGTATGACCAAATGGCAATTGCTGACCAAGGTTCAACTCCCTTTGGCTTTGCCGCACCTTTTAAATGGCATCAAGCTAGCCTTGGTGGAATTGATTGCCAGCACGACCTTGGCGACCTACATTGGAGCAGGTGGTTTGGGAACCCTGATTTTCACTGGTTTGGGGCTTTATCGTTATGACCTATTGCTGATTGGTGGTGGTTCGGTCGCTCTCTTGTCTTTTGTGAGCATGGTTGTTTTCGATTTAGCTATCAAAGGAGTCACACATGATGAAACGTAGAAAACAAATAGCAGGCGGTTTATTAGCGCTGATTATCTTCACTCTTGTGGGAGGCATTTGGTCTTGGCGTCGCTACCAAGCCACTCAGATGAGCAAGTCCTCTATGCCTATTCGCATTGGGTCCAAAGATTTTACGGAAAATCTGATTGTTGCTGAAATCTACGCCCTAGCCTTGGAGGACCACGGGTATCGTGTGGAGCGGGTGTCCAATATTTCCAGTTCCCTGATTCACAACGCTATCGTGAGCAACGACATTGACTTGTATCCCGAATACACGGGGACGGGCTTGTTGTCTATTTTAGGGGAAAAGATGGAAACTAATTCTGACAAGGTTTATGAAACCGTTAAAAATGGGTATGAGAAACGCTTTCAACTCACTTGGTTAAAGCCTTCTCTTGCCAATGATAGTCAGGGATTGGTGATTCGAACCGATGTGGCTAAAAAGCTCCATATCCAAACCATTTCCGATTTGCAGGCTCACGCCAATAATTTACGCTTTGCCTCACAGGGCGAATTTGATGAGCGTGACGATGGTTTGCCAGGGCTTGAAAAAACTTATGGTCCTTTCAAATGGAAATCGTCTAACGTTTATGACAACAGTCTGAAATACAGTATTCTAGCCAATAATCAAGCAGATGTTAGCCCAACCTACACCACAGAGGGTCAATTGATTAATACTGACCAATTCACCCTTTTAGAAGACGATAAGCATTTTTGGCCGCCTTATAATGTGGCCCCTGTTGTTCGGGATGATGTGTTAGCCAAATACCCTGATGTAGCAAGTATTTTAAATCATGTGTCAGCGACTTTGGATACCAAAACGGTGACTCAGTTGAATGCTAAAGTGGATGTTGACGGTCAGGATTATACAAAAGTAGCCAAAGCCTACTACGAGAGCATAAAAGATTAGGAATGAGTGTTATGACAGAAAAGACAATGATTCAATTTGAAAATGTCAGTAAGGTTTATGGGGAAAAGACAGTGGTGCAGCCACTTGATGTTAGTATCCAAAAGGGTGAATTTATCACTATTCTAGGGACATCAGGTTCTGGAAAAACGACCCTACTCAAAATGATTAATAAATTAATTGAACCGACGACAGGCAAGGTCTTCTTTGATGGTCAGGATATTGCTCAGATGAATTCGGTGGCTTTGCGCCGTCAAATTGGTTACGTTGTTTAGCAGATTGGCCTTTTTCCTCACATGACTGTTGCGGACAACATTGCGACTGTGCCTAAATTGCTGGGCTGGGAGAAGGAAAGAATTGCTCAGCGGGTGGAGGATTTGCTGGATTTGGTGCAATTACCTGCCAAAGATTATGCCAGCCGTTATCCCAGAGAATTGTCAGGCGGTCAGCAACAACGGATAGGCGTAGCGCGTGCCTTGGCTGCTGACCCTGATGTGATGCTATTTGATGAACCATTTGGTGCTATTGATGCCATCACGCGCCACGATTTGCAACAAGAACTGCAGGCTATTCATCAGGCTTTGCACCATAAAACCTTTGTTTTCATTACTCACGATATTTACGAGGCTCTTCAGCTAGGAACGCGGGTGATTGTCATGGAAAAGGGAGCAATTTGCCAATACGATACACCAGAAAATATCGTCAAATACTCAAAATGCCTTCGTGCAGAAATTGATTGAAACGGCTAAGGCACAAGAAGAGGTCTGGAGGGTGCGTTATGATTGAATATGCCAAAATATCCTACGACAAATTGATCAATGCTTTTATTGAGCATTTGGAGATAACGACTTTTTCCTTAGTTTTTTGAAGTCTTAATTAGTGTAATGAATGGATCAGAATACTTAGCTTACAATGCACAAACAATGAAACGCATCTTACTTGGTGAATTAAATCAAATGACCATACGTTTCAAATTGGACGAAACCATTTATGATTATTTACGTAGCATCAAAGGAAAAATGGCTGAATTATTTTGGTTAGCTTGTAAAGAAGGGGCTTATTTCGGTGGTTGCGATGTGCAAACAGTACGTTTAGCCGGCCGAATTGGTCGTAACATCGGTTTTGCTTTTCAAATCTATGATGATATCCTAGACTATACTGCTGATCAGGATAAACTTAAAAAGCCAGTGCTTGAAGACTTAGGATAAGGCATCTATACCTTACCGCTACTTTTAGCCAAACAACAAAATCCTGAAGCATTGATTCCTTATCTATGTAAACAATCAGCGATTACTCCTGATGAGATTACTGAGGTCGCAAAGCTAGTTGTTCAATTAGGAGTCGTAGAGCAAGCAAAACAAATGGCTCAGGCTTTCACTCAAAAAGCTTTGATCGATATTGAAAAATTACCAAATTCTCCAGCCAAAGATTGCATTCAACAATTAACTTTACAATTATTACAGCGTCAATATTAACTTTAATCGTAAAGTAGCTTGGCTATTTTACGATTATTTATTATATATAGTCCGTTTTTATAAGAATTCCTATTCTAAAATATTCACAAAAAAGGAGGTCTGTTATCATTTTTAAGAGATCAATGTTTTATAAATAAATATTGAGGTGATAATTTATGACAAATGCGTCTAAAGGTAGTAAACATTTAATTATTTTTGCTTGTATGTTATTACAAGCCATTCCTTATGGTATTGCACAAAACATCCCTCCATTATTCATTCACTATTTAGAGAAAGAATATCATTTTAGTGTCCAAAGCGTTGGCTATATTTTTATGATTGGCGCTTTAGCAGCATCATTAATTTCACCAATGGCTGGTAAATTGTATAGTAAATTTCCAGTCAAGCTAATAATGTTAGGTGGATTAATTTTGTCTGCTTGTGGAGTTATGCTAAACGCAGTTTCAACCAAATTATGGATGTTTTTAGTAGCGAATGCAATTACTCAAATTGGAACTGTTACGTTTTCAGGTTTAGGGGTACCGTTTTTAATTGCTACTTGGTTTGATAAAAAGTCTAAAGCTAGCGCACTAGGAATTACCTTTGCAGGTGGTTCTATCGGGAATTTCTTTTTACAACCTATCGTAACCAACCTACTCAATCATTATGAATTGCATAGAGTCTATTTCATGTGTGCATTGGCTTCCTTGATTGTTGGGGTACTTATCGGTGTGTTTTTAATCCATCCTAACAAACAACCGGTCGAATCTAGTGCTGCCAAACAATCAACTGATTCTTCTAAAGACTCAAAAACCTCTACAAATCAATCTGTTCTCCAAGATACCCATCCTGCTAATACTCAAACCGGTATCGGCTATAAAAAAACTACCCAACAAAAAAGTTTTTGGGCATTATCTTGTTTTTATTTAATTATAGGATTAGCTATTTCTGCTCTTTCCAGTCAATATGCAAACTTTTTCGCTTCTATTCATATCAATACTACCTTAATTGGTACGATTGGCTCTACGTTTGCCATTGCTTGTTTAATTGGAAATGTTGGCGGAGGTTTCTTATTCTCAAAAATTGGTGTACGCAACGCCATGTTTTTAGCCTTTATTTTACAACTAGTTACCGTTATCTTGCTAATTGCTAGTATTTTTATTCCTAGCATTAAAGTCATTTCTGCATTTGCTTGGGCCGTCCTTTATGGTTTTAATGTTTACTCTTATATGAGTGCACCGGCTGTAATGATGCAAACACTCTTCGGTATGAAAGACACCAGTCAAATACTAGGTGTATTTAGTATCTTTTTTGCAGTTGGCTTTGCTTTAGGAAATATTGTATTTAGTTTCTTTGTTGATACCTTTGGCTTTACTGTAGCTTGGATTAGCATTTTATGTTATGTACTTATCGGATTTTCTGGTTTATTATTCTTCATTACCGATATTCAAAAACATAAATTTGCCGATGAAACTGCTTAATGCATAATTTTTTTGAAAGGAGTGCATCATATTTATGTGTACTGGATTAAGATATGTTAACGGAGATTTTTACTTTGGACGAAATTTAGATTTAGATTACCATTTTGGCGAAGAAATTGTTATTACACCTAGAAACTATGAGATCACCTATAAAAATGAACCTTCACAAAAATCACACTATGCTTTTATCGGCGTAGCTATGGTATTAGATAATTATCCACTTTATGCCGATGCGATTAACGAAAAAGGCTTAGGCATTGAAAATTTGAATTTCCCACAGTTTTCTAAATATGCTGATGAAATCAAAGAAGGTGCCCTTAATCTTCCTCCTTATGAATTAGTGCCTTGGGTGTTAGCACAATTTTCAACTGTTAAGGAAACTAAAGCTGCCCTTAAAAATTTAAATATGGTTGATATTCCTTTTAAGCCTAATGTACCGAACACTACTTTACATTGGTTTATCGCCGACAAAGACGAAGCGATTGTCGTTGAAATTATTGACGGAAAAACCGTCATTTATGACAATCCTGTTGGCGTTTTAACTAATAGTCCTAGTTTTGATTATCATTTAATGAATTTACACAATTATCGTCATTTAAGTAGCAAACAACCTCACAATTCTTATTCTCCTGATTGGGATGCAAAACCTTTTGGCGAAGGTTTTGGTGCGATTGGTTTACCTGGTGATTGGTCACCGGCATCTAGATTAGTTAAAGCTACCTTTGTTAAAGAACATTCAGTTTGTCCTCAAGATGATGTAGCCAACGTTACACAATTCTTCCGCATTTTAGATTCAGTCGCTTTTGTTCAGGGCTGTACCACTTCTGATCAAAATACTCATGATATCACTGTGTATTCTTCTTGCGGAAATACTGCTACTGGTGATTATTACTATAAAACCTATACCAACAACCAAATCTCAAAGGTTTCTATGTCAAAAGTTGATCTGGAATCTACTAAATTGTTTGTTTACCCTATGGAAGATAAACAACAATTTAGACAAGTCAATTAAGGCGTTGGGTTGCTCATTTTAATTAGCTTAATCATAAATAATTGGTAAATGCAGTAAAATTTGACTTAAATAAACATCCTCTTTCAACTTCTTTACGCTGCGTGTTTTCTTCACACCTTTTTTATTTCATACTAACGTAAAATATCAATTAAGTCTTTCTTAGCCGCCTCTCTAGCTGGCATTACTGAAAAGACTAAACCAATTAACGTCGAGACACCTACAGCTATACTAATAGTAAAAAAATCAATTTGAATACCAATTTTCATAATAGCGCCTATCGAATAGGCCACAACCATTCCTAAAAGGTAACCGATAATTCCACCAGTAAAGGTTAACATGATGCCTTCTAATAAAAACTGGATCATAATCGAACGCTGAGTAGCTCCTAAGGCTCTTCTTATACCGATTTCTTTTGTCCGTTCAGAGACAGAAATATACATCATATTCATTACACCTACACCGGCAATAAATAATGAGATACCTGCCACCGCCGAGATAAAGTAGGTAATGGTACTTAAAACTTTACCGATACCCTTGGTTAAGAAACTACTATCAAATGATTGATAAGTTCCCTGATTACGTAAGCTTCCTTGTTTTTTCAATTTATCCAAAATTTTATTAGCTACTTCATCTGGTTTTGTCCCTTTATCCAATACAGCTGTTACACTAGCGGTATTTTTACTTCCTTGATAGTAACGTGAATAGGTTTTTTTGGGTATTTTGGCTTGATAATTGGTATCTGAACCAAACATGCCCGCCATCCCCATCTCATCTTCACTAATTGCTTCATCTTCATAAACACCCACAATGGTAAAAACTTGTGAGCCTAAAGATATACCACGATTTAAAGCCGCTTGTGGTGAATGATATAAATCTGTTGCTAAACTGCGATTAATAAGGGCTGTTTTATTAAAATTTAAATTATCTACTACGCTTAGATTACGCCCAGCAATCAAGTTTTGATCAGTCTTTTTGACTAAATCCACACTGACATTTTTTTCTTCACCCTTCAGTGGCGTTGATAGTGTCGCTTGTTTTAAATCAATTGTTTCAAAATCCGCACTTTTCACACCCTTGACTTGACGAATTAAACTTAAATCGCTACTTTGAAATGAAGGGCGATTGGTATCATAAAAGGCAGGATCATTAGGATTAAAGATAATCTGTACTTCCACTTGGCCATTATCACTTTTAGTTAAGCTTTTGATTAAATCTCGCTCATAACCTCGACCAATCGCTAAAATGGCAATGACAGCCGCAATCCCTATCACAATCCCTAGCATGGTTAAAATACTTCGTTTGC
The DNA here is from genome assembly GCF_042649785.1 of Streptococcus alactolyticus. Classification (NCBI taxonomy): domain Bacteria; kingdom Bacillati; phylum Bacillota; class Bacilli; order Lactobacillales; family Streptococcaceae; genus Streptococcus; species Streptococcus alactolyticus. Next base: position 43,220 of record NZ_JBHRZX010000005.1, read on the forward strand.
GATTATTTGCAATCGCCTTGAAAGCTGAACGCCAATTTACATATAAATTCATGATTTGCTCAGCTCCTTATCCTCAATAATTGCCCCATCACGAATCCGAATTAAACGATGACAATAAGGAACGACTTCTGGATCGTGAGTAACTAAAATAATGGTTGCACCATCTTGTTGATTTAATTCTTCAAAAAGCTTCATAATTTCTTCTGAAGTATGGGTATCTAAAGCGCCTGTTGGTTCATCGGCAATAATAAATTTAGGATTATTGATAATTGAACGGGCAATGGCGACTCTTTGTTGTTGTCCACCAGATAATTGTTTAGGATACTTGTCTTCCTTACCTTCTAGCCCTACTCTTTTTAAAGCAGCCATCACTTTTTCTTTCGTTTGCGAAAAACTATAACCACCATATAACAAGGGCAATTCTACGTTTTCATATACTGTATTATTTTCAATTAAGCTAAAATTTTGAAAAACAAAACCTACCGTTTGATTACGCACTTTTGATAGCCGATCATCACTACTAGCCACCAGTGATTCACCTTCAAATAAATACGTCCCTTCAAATTTACGATCAATAAAACCTAGTAAATTGATTAAGGTGGATTTTCCCGAACCAGATGGACCCATAATCGCAACCATTTCCCCTTGTGAGACGTGCAAATTCACATCTTTTAACACATGAAGGGTTTCTTCGGCATTTTTGTAATATTTATTGATTCCAATTAAATCGATCATTCAAACACCTCCACTTCTTTACCCTCAGTTAAGCGTTTATCAGGATCAACAATATACTGCTCATCAACAGCTAAGCCTTTCTCTACAGAATAGCCATCTACTTGTTCTTTAACTGTTACCTTAGTAAGATGGACTTTACCTTTTTTGTAAGTATAAACAAACGTTTCTTCCCCTTTTTTAACCAGTGCTTCTTTAGGGATGGTAATGTCACTTAAATGAACAGAAATTTGTACACTAAAACCATAATGAATTTCTTCTTGAGCTTCCACTGTAAAGCTATAATTGGAAATAGTTGTCCCACCACTAGCAGTATTGCCCGCGCCAGATAAAGCGGCACTAGCTTGATTGCTTACTGCAGCACTTTGCGGTAAAGTCGAAATATTTGTAATGCTACCTAATACTTTTCTTGAATCATTCACAGGTAAAATTTCAACTTTTTGACCTAGTTTTAATTTATTGTAGTCATACTCTGTAACGGTTGCTTGGACAATCGTTCCCGGAGATACAATGGTTGCATAAGGCGTATTGGCTGAAGATTTACCTGCTTCATCAATGTAAACGGTACCATAAAACGGCGCAGTTACTGAAGTAGTAACTTTCTTACGTGTTTGCTCGACTTGGGCATTAGCATCAGAAAAATCTAAATTGGAATTATCTAGTGCTTGTTGCGCTTGATTGACCACTTCAACTTGGGCATCATAGGCTTGTTGGGCTGCATCTAATTGTGCCGATGCTTCAATTGCACTAGGATCATTGGCTGCTTGCAAACATTGCACACTCTTTTTAGCTTGGGCTAATTGATTGGCTAGTTGGTTACGTTTTTGAACGCACTATCTAAATTTGTCTTAGCATTGGTAATGGCTAAATTTAATTTATTTAAAGATTGAGCTTGCTCATTGGCTTGATCAGCAATCGTTGCATTTTGATAAGTAGCAATCACATCACCACTTTTAACTTGCTGGCCATTTTTTACGACAATATTTTCTAAAGTACCTAAAGAAAGATCCAGACTGAAACTGCGACTTTCCTTAGGTTCAGCCACCATCAATGCTGGCGGATTAGGTCGCATTTTGTTTGATGGCTTGCGCACCATGAGTTTTCCGCCTTTGATTTGGGGCATTCTCCTCACAGTGGCTCTTTCCATCTTGGTTCAGGTTATCTTGTATTTGACCGAAGAATTATTCAAAAGTGAAGGAGTGGAGTAACCTCTCAAGCCGTTTTTGGAAAATAAGAAAGAGCACCCAAATCTAAGATTTTGAGTGCTCTTACGATTAAGATGGGAAGAAAGTTGATAAGCGCTTGACTTGCTCAGGGCTTTCGTTTGGACCATAGTCGTTTGGATAACGGTCGAGAGCTTGAATGCGTTTGAGGTCATCATCTGTCAATTGGAAATCAAAAACATCGATATTGTCACGCATACGGTCAATATGTGCTGATTTTGGAATGGTGAGAATATCACTTTGAATTTGCCAACGAAGAATGACCTGTGCCACGGTTTTGTCGTGCTTTTCAGCAATGTTGTTCAAAACAGGATCCTTGAAGATATTGTCCTCTCCGCGGTTGAAAGGGCTCCATGCCTGAGTTGCCACTCCAAATTCGGCATTAGCCGCTTGCATGAGAGGGCGTTGCTTGTAAGGGTGCAGCTCAATTTGATTAAGCGCTGGCACGATATCAGTATTTATCGCAAAATCTGTCAAGCGACCAGTTGAAAAATTAGACACCCCAATAGCGCGAATGCGTCCCTCACGGTACAAGTCAATCATTGCTCGCCAAGCCCCGTGTGTATCGCCATAAGGTTGGTGAATGAGATAAAGGTCCAAATAATCGGTATCAAGCTTTTGAAGGCTTTTTTCAAAGGCTTTTTTGGTTGCTTCATAACCCAAGTCATTAATCCAAACCTTGCTGGTTAGAAAAACGTCCTCGCGGGCTAGACCTGAAGCCTTGACCGCACGTCCCACAGCCTCTTCGTTTTGGTAAAGAGCAGCGGTATCAATCAGACGGTAGCCAACGTCAAAGGCCTCCTCCACCGCACGTTGGCAGTCAGCTTGGTCAAACATTTGCCACACGCCAAACCCCAAAACAGGTATTTTCACGCCGTTATTAAGTGTTTTCCATTCCATAATGCATCCTCCTTTTTTCTATTGTAACACAAAAAGAGAAAGTGTTTTCAAGAGAACTCTTAGATGGCATTTGGAAAGGCATCTAAACTTTTTCGCACTTCAGCAACAAAAGCCGCCCCAATGTCAGACATTTTTTATGTTTATGGGTAACGTAGCCAAGTGTATGTTTGGGGCTATCCTTCAGCGGAATCAAGACAATCTGGTCACGCACAAAACTATTGACGATGCCAAGACCAGAAGCATAAGCATCCGTGGCACAAAGCAAATTCATGACCGTTCCTCTATCATTGCTATAAAGTACGCGCTGTTTACGATGAATGCTCAGAGCGTCATCATCAAAATGCAATCCAGACTCTTCCTGACGAAAACGAATTTGGTCGTAGCCCTTCAAATCACTCTCAGAAATCTCTTTTTTCGTTGCCAAAGGGTGTTGCCTTCGCAAAAAAATACGCGTGGGAAAATCCCCCAAAGACGTAAACGTCAGATCATGATGCTTCAAGGACGTTTCTAAAATATGCTTGTTGTCGTCATCAAGGTAAATAATGCCCAAATCTGCCTCAAAAGTCGCCACACTATCCAAAATCTCCTTGGTTGTGGTTTCAATGGTTTGAAATTCCTGATATTCCTCGTTAAATTGCTGCGCTACGGTTGCCATGGGAATGGACAAAAAATCATAGTGGTGCGATGCGACTGTAAAACTCTTTTTGAAATCTTCCTGATAACGTTGCTCTAATAAATCCACCTCACCAAGAATCCGCTTGGCGTATTTTAAAAAATCATAGCCATCTTCGGTCGGGCGCGTGCTGACATTGGAACGCACAAAAAGCTGAACCCCCAATTCATTTTCCAAATCCTTAATGGAACTGGATAAATTGGGCTGTGTCATAAACAATTCCTTAGCCGCCTGACTAAAAGACCCCATACGAGCCACCATATCAACATAACGACACTGCTGTAAATTCATATGAACCCATCCCTCCTTGTGAAAGTTGTAGCTATTATAACAAAAAGTAAACTGAAAAATCGCAAAATTCTGATATAAAAAACCAAACCCGTGATAAAAAAATGTAATAGCGAAGGGGGAAGGTTCATGTGTCCTTTAATGAAAGAACATTTTTTAAAAGTCCTCTATAAACATGATTTATAGCTTGCCATAAGTAAAATAGAGTATGCAAGGTGAAAATGAGGTGATAAGATAATAGCAATCTGAAAAGAGGAGGATAGGCATTTGTCAGATACGTTTTATCAAAAATTGACAGCGATTCGTCACCATATTCATCAACATCCAGAAGTTTCAGAAAAAGAATACAACACCACTCGTTTTATCAAAGAACAGTTGCAAAATATTGGGATTGAGCCCTTGGATTACCCTTTGAAAACAGGGGTTATTGCTGAAATTGGGCATGGATATCCCATTATTGCTTTACGAGAAGATATTGATGCTCTTCCTATTTTTGAAAAGACAGGGCTTGCCTATGCGAGTGATAATGGTGCGATGCATGCCTGCGGCCATGATTTTCACCAAACCAGTTTATTGGGAGCAGCAGAACGTTTAAAACAACAAGAAGCAACATTAAAAGGAACCGTTCGCTTGATTTTCCAAGTAGCAGAAGAAAATTTTCAGGGTGGACATCAAGTCATAGCGGCTGGTGGCATAGAAGGGGTATCAGCTATTGTGGGGTATCACAATAATCCTCATTTAAAACCAGGTCAAATCGGTTTGCGTTCAGGAGCTATAATGGCTGGAGTGGAACAATTTGCAGTGACAGTCAAAGGCATCAGCGCTCACGCAGCTCGGCCTGATTTAGGTGTTGATACAGTATTGGTTATCACAACTATTATTAATAATTTACAGTCGATTGTGTCAAGAACAATCTCACCTTTTCAATCAGCAGTCTTGTCTGTGACTCATATTGATGTTGGCAATACTTGGAATGTTTTACCAGCCAGTGGTTTTTTTGAAGGGACTATTCGAACATTTGATCCTGACGTTCGCTTGTCAGTCATTGAGCAATTTACCAAAGTAGTCGAACATACGGCGGAACAATTTGGAGCGGAAGTTTCGATTTCTTGGGGAAATTCACCAAAAGTTACGTTTAATGATTCTACGCTAACGCCTTTGATTTTTGAACATTCTAAAACCTTTGCTGAGGTTATTGAAACCCTGCCATCAACAGGTGGTGAAGATTTTGCTGCTTATCAATAAAAAATTCCAGGAGTTTTTGCCTTTATTGATTCAAATGGTGACGAAAATGCCCCTGACTGGCACCACGATGACTTTAGTGTAAAAGATGAGGCGCTTCCAGTTGCAGTTAATTATTTTGTTAAAAATGCCTTGTATTTAGGCTCTTTGTCAACTGTAGTGGGGTGATGAAAAGCTAACATCGAGAGAGAACCAATTGGTTTTCTCTTTTTTCTACGGTCTGCTAGTGTTAAATGTTTACCTTTTGGTGTATAATAGTCTTGCATCTCAGAGTCCTTCTAATTGTTGTTGTGGTGATTACAATTATATCTCTCTGAGATGTTTTTTGATACACTCAAGTGCTCAAGTGGCTAATTTCATTTTAGAACTTTCAGATATCTTGCTTTTTTAAAATCGCTGTTAGATAAACTGATTTTATGGTATAATGGAAATAATTAAAATTCGATTTTATTAATGGGATCGTTCGGAGCTGAAGTTCTGCTGTGGACGAATGGCGCGATTACGAAATCTTGTGAGAAAAAATGGTCCACGAGGTTTTAGAGCTGTGTTGTTTCGAATGGTTCCAAAACAGTGTTGAATATCTATAAAAAAGGTAATCTGTTTTAGAGCTGTGTTGTTTCGAATGGTTCCAAAACATTGCCAAAACATTTTTACTGAGAAGCAATGTTTTAGAGCTGTGTTGTTTCGAATGGTTCCAAAACTTGTTCTGCCATATTCTCACCCCCTTTCTAGTTTTAGAGCTGTGTTGTTTCGAATGGTTCCAAAACTGCCAGACGAGAAGAAAAAGCCTACCCATGGTTTTAGAGCTGTGTTGTTTCGAATGGTTCCAAAACATTACTGCATTTTTGGATTACCACGTAAGCGTTTTAGAGCTGTGTTGTTTCGAATGGTTCCAAAACAAATATACCGTCTTTCTTTTCTTCTGTCTTGTTTTAGAGCTGTGTTGTTTCGAATGGTTCCAAAACATGACAGGTACAGCACAGACTCGTCCATCAGTTTTAGAGCTGTGTTGTTTCGAATGGTTCCAAAACGTAGAAGGCAAAATTCCGACAAGCGTTGGGTTTTAGAGCTGTGTTGTTTCGAATGGTTCCAAAACGAACGTTATAAGTTTTATCGTTCACAGGTTGTTTTAGAGCTGTGTTGTTTCGAATGGTTCCAAAACCAATCGTGTTATCAGCTCCGAGCATTTCGTGTTTTAGAGCTGTGTTGTTTCGAATGGTTCCAAAACGCATATTCAACAAAGCTTTAACTGCCATGTGTTTTAGAGCTGTGTTGTTTCGAATGGTTCCAAAACTTCTTAGTATTGTCTTTCATATCTTCCCATGTTTTAGAGCTGTGTTGTTTCGAATGGTTCCAAAACTTCTTTTTTAATATAAAGAATGACCCCGCAGTTTTAGAGCTGTGTTGTTTCGAATGGTTCCAAAACGCTCTGTTGTCTGTTTTAATCTCATTAATAGTTTTAGAGCTGTGTTGTTTCGAATGGTTCCAAAACTCACGTCCACGGTGCAGCGGAAGGAGCGACGTTTTAGAGCTGTGTTGTTTCGAATGGTTCCAAAACCAATTTTAATATCAATAATCATATCGCCGCGTTTTAGAGCTGTGTTGTTTCGAATGCTTCCAAAACCGCCTTGGTATTCCTTAATTTTTGGGATATGTTTTAGAGCTGTGTTGTTTCGAATGGTTCCAAAACTCGTCATTATTTCATACTACTATGTTAGCAGTTTTAGAGCTGTGTTGTTTCGAATGGTTCCAAAACATATAATTATGAGACTAACGAATTTCGGAAGTTTTAGAGCTGTGTTGTTAATTGAACGAGCGTATAAAAGCGCTTGTTTTTTTGGGCTCTTTGTCAACTGTAGTGGGTAGATGAAAAGCTAACACCTAGAGAGGACGAACTTCGTTCTCTCTTTCT
>NZ_JBHRZX010000006.1:0-132682 GCF_042649785.1 Streptococcus alactolyticus
TTGTGATAAGATTTAGTTGTTCCATATGAACCCTTTCTAATGTGAGTTTCGTCGCTTTTCATTATAGGTCATAAGGGACTTTTTTTCTACACTAAAAAAGGCTCCATAATCTCTACAGTGGATTTACCCACTACAGAAATTATAGAGCCAAAAAAGAGTTGATTTACCGCCAAGTTTCGCAAAAAGATGCCCGCCAAAAATCGGTGCATCTGACTCAAAAAGCGCAAGATTTAGTAGCAGAATGTCGTTCGTATTTTCAACTCCAAGAAAAAGAGTTGGAAGAACGCTTTTCAGAAGACGAAATTGCCATTTTTGAGAAGATTTTAGATTATTATGTTAAGAAGAAGTAGGAGGAACCATGTCAGAAGAAAAAATTTCACCTAAAGTGATTCGAGCAGTTATTGCTGCTGGAATGTTATCCTTTTGTGGGGTGGTCGTTGAAACAGCGATGAACATCACCTTTCCAACTCTTATGAAAGAGTTTGGAATCACCACCTCAACTGTTCAATGGATGACGACAATCTACCTTTTGGTAGTGGCGTCAGTAGTGCCTTTATCAGCGTATTTGAAGCGTTCATTTAAGACAAAATCAGTCTTTTTGACAGCTAACTTACTGTTTATTTTGGGCGTGTTAATTGATAGCATTGCGCCAAGTTTTGCTTTGCTTTTGGTCGGGCGTGTCATTCAAGGGATTGGAGTCGGAATTGCGCTTCCTTTGATGTTTAATATTATTTTGGACCAAGTTCCAATGAGTAAAATCGGTACGATGATGGGTGTTGGAACTTTGATTACCGCTGTTGCTCCAGCGGTTGGACCAACATTTGGTGGATTTGTTTCATCACATTTTGGATGGCGTTTTATCTTTGTCTTGCTTACCCCGCTTTTGTTAATCTCTTTAATTTTAGGGGTAATATCTATTGAACAAAAAAATAAAGTGGCGCGTGAAAGTTTGGATTTAATTAGCGTTATAGCTATTCTTTGCTTATTTGTTGGGTTGATTTTAGGAATTAATAATTTGGCTGAATATGATTTCTTTAGTGTGCCTGTTTTAGGAGGATTGGCAGTTGGAATTGCTGGTCTTCTTGTCTTGGTAAAACGTTCTTCACATCTAGAACAGCCAATTGTTAACTTATCTATTCTTAAAAATGGTAAATTTGCTGGACATGTTATTGCTTTCTTCCTGTTTCAAATTGTCAATCTAGGAATGTCTTTTATTATCCCGAATTATATTCAGTTAGTAAATCATTCAAGTTCAACTGTCGCAGGTCTTTTAGTCTTTCCAGGAGCAATTATTGGTGCCTGCTTTGCACCATTTAGCGGCAGAATTTTAGATCGTTTAGGTGCTAAAAAGCCAATTATTTTTGGAGTTAGTCTGCTTGCCTTTGCTCTTTGTCTCTTTAGCATTTTGGCTTTGCATTTACCGAATACTTGGTTAACTGTTATCTATATTCTATCAATGGCAGGTACTGGAATTGCCTTTGGTAATATCATGACAAATGGTCAAAAACTAGTAACTTCAGACAAACGAGCAGATGCCAATGCTATCTTTAATACTTTGCAACAATTTGCTGGCGCAGTTGGAACGACCGTTGCATCCTTGGTTGTTGCGCTCAGTCAATCAAACACAAGTATCAGCTATGCAGAAGCAACGGCTAGAGGGTCACGAAATGCTTTTATCATTTTGCTTGTCTTAGCTGTTATTGAATTGATTATCCTATTTAGAGTTGTTGATGGTAAAGAAAATTAATTTTTTAGAGTGCTTTGTCACTCTTTTTTTGATGGATTTTCAAAAAATGTACAGAAGCGATTGACAAGCAAAAGACTTGAATATATACTATTTTAAGATAAAATTACATTCTATATTACAATAGTAAAAGTAGGTAGGATATGAAAAAGTTAGTAACTTCTTTGGCTGTTATTGTCGCTATAGTATTATTATTGCTAAATCCTTATTTAGCAATACTTGTTGTGGCGTTGCTTATTTGGTATTTGAAGAAATAGGAGAATAAGATGAAGATTTTGAAAAAGATATTTGGTTTCAAATTCACCGTTTATGTATGGGCAATAGCAATTGCTATTCTTGTTTTTATTGGAGCTTACTTCCTTGGAGTTTCAAATAGTAATTCTAAAGGAAATCAAACCACAGAATCATATTCAATGGTAAAATACATTGAAAAGGTGAATCAGGTTGTATTTTTGAATGTAGGAATTCAAAAAATAGATACTATTTCAAACGTCAAAAAAGTGTTTGGTTGGGAAATTCCATATTCTGAGAAAAAAGCAATCATTATTTTAAACTATTCAGCAAAGTTGGGAATTAAGCAACCTGTTTCAATTCAAGAAAATGGTGAGAATAGTTTCACAATTCATATACCAAAATTCGAAGTTATAGGAGTAGAATTAGACCCTGAAAATCCATATACACCATATGATAAAAATGGTGAATTTTTAAGTGCTTCTACAGAAGATGTAGATACAGGAGAAGCTGTTGCTAAAGGATTATCAAGTGATGAGCAAGAAGAATATTTAAAACAATATAAAGAAACAATTCAAGAATCTGCTGAAAATTACTATAATAATTTATTTCAATCAGTATATCCGGATTGCACACTTGAATTTGTTTATGATTAATTACAAATGAGCTCTGCTATTTCATAGTAAGAGCTTTTTCAATTCGCTATATTTTGTCAAATATGGTAGAATGAATAGTAGAATATATTTGTTGGAGAAGAATTTGAGTATAGACGATTATAGGCCAACCTTCGTAGTTGAGGCAGTTTATGATTTAAGAGCAGATGATTTGTTGCGACATGGGATTCATGCCGTTTTAGTGGATTTAGATAATACTTTAATTGCATGGAATAACCCTGATGGTACGCCTGAGGTGCGGGCATGGTTGGATGAGATGACGATGGCTGATATTGCTGTTGTGGTCGTGTCAAACAACAAACATTCCCGTGTCAATCGTGCCGTTTCTCGTTTTGGCGTGGACTTTGTGAGCCGTGCCATGAAACCATTCACACGTGGCATTAATAAAGCCATCAAGCGTTACGGTTTTGATCGTGATGAGGTGATTATGGTAGGGGACCAATTGATGACAGATATTCGTGCGGCTCACCGTGCTGATATTCAGTCTGTTTTGGTAAGACCTTTGGTTAAATCTGATGCTTGGAATACTAGAATTAATCGCTGGCGTGAACGCCGTGTTTGGGCCAAACTTGAAGAAAAATACGGAAAAATCCAATATCAAAAAGGAATTTAATGGAAGAATTAGTATGTATTGGCTGCGGAGCCAAAATTCAAACAGAAGATAAAGACAAAGCAGGCTACACCCCAAAAGCTGCCTTGGAAAAAGGGCTTGAAACAGGTGAATTGTATTGCCAAAGGTGTTTTAGACTGCGTCATTACAATGAAATCACAGATGTGCACATGACCGATGATGAGTTCTTGCAATTGTTGCACGAAGTGGGAGATAGTGATGCCCTTGTGGTCAATGTAGTGGACATTTTTGACTTCAATGGATCAGTTATCCCAGGTTTGCCACGCTTTGTTTCTGGCAATGACGTTTTGTTGGTTGGAAATAAAAAAGACATTTTACCTAAGTCTGTTAAAGACAGCAAGGTAACACAATGGTTGACAGAGCGTGCCCATGAAGAGGGCTTGCGTCCAGTAGATGTTATCTTGACTAGTGCTCAAAATCACCAAGCAATCAAAGACTTGATTGAGAAGATTGAAAGCTTGCGTCATGGGCGTGATGTCTATGTGGTGGGTGTGACCAATGTTGGTAAATCAACCTTGATCAATGCGATTATCAAAGAAGTCACAGGTGAAAAAGATATTATCACGACTTCACGTTTCCCAGGGACAACGCTTGATAAGATTGAAATTCCTTTGGACGATGGGAGCTATATCTTTGATACGCCAGGTATTATCCACCGTCATCAGATGGCGCATTACCTCAGTGATAAGAATTTGAAGTACATCAGCCCTAAAAAAGAAATAAAGCCAAAAACCTATCAGCTCAACCCTGAACAAACCTTGTTTTTAGCAGGTTTGGGACGTTTTGACTTCATTTCTGGGGACAAACAAGGATTTACCGCTTATTTTGACAATAATTTGAAATTGCATCGCACCAAATTAGCTGGAGCAGATGCCTTATACGATAAACACGTTGGTAGTCTTTTAACACCGCCAACAGACAAGGAATTAGCTGATTTTCCGCCATTAGTTCGTCACGAATTTACCATTAAAGATAAGATGGATATCGTGTATTCAGGGCTTGGTTGGATTCGTGTGAAAGCGTCAGCACAAAAGCCTGTGACCGTTGCAGCTTGGGCACCTGAAGGGGTTGCTGTCTTGCTCCGTAAGGCATTGATTTAACAAAAGAAAGGACCGTCATGCTAACATCAAAACAACGTGCTTTTTTGAAATCAGAAGCACATAGCTTGAAACCGATTGTACAAATTGGGAAAAATGGTCTAAATGACCAAATCAAGACCAGTGTTCGACAAGCTTTAGACGCTCGTGAATTGATTAAAGTAACCTTGCTTCAAAATACGGACGAAGATATTCATGAGGTTGCAGAAATTTTAGAAGAAGAAATTGGTTGCGATACGGTTTTGAAAATTGGGCGTATCTTGATTCTTTACAAGGAATCGTCTAAAAAACAAAATCGCAAACTATCACCAAAAGTAAAAGAGCTAAACAAATAAGCTCGTCGTTTAGGAAGTCGCCTGACTTGGAGGTCGTCACTATGGCAATAGAATTGCTAACACCCTTTACCAAAGTTGAGTTAGAAAAGAAAGAAAAAGACACAAATCGAAAACAAATTGGTATTTTAGGAGGAAATTTCAACCCTGTTCACAATGCCCATTTGGTTATTGCAGACCAAGTTCGCCAGCAATTAGGCTTGGACGAGGTTTTTCTCATGCCCGAATACCTACCGCCACACGTTGACCAGAAAGACACGATCGATGAAAAGCATCGTTTGAAAATGCTGGAATTAGCAATTGAGGGTATTGACGGTTTAGGCATTGAAACCATTGAATTGGAGCGTAAAGGGGTCAGCTATACCTATGAAACCATGAAACTGTTGACGGAAAAAAATCCTGATGTGGATTATTATTTCATCATCGGTGCAGATATGGTGGATTATTTGCCAAAATGGCACAAAATTGATGAACTTATCAAAATGGTGCAATTCGTCGGTGTGCAACGTCCAAAATACAAGGCAGGGACGTCTTATCCTGTGATTTGGGTGGATGTGCCTATGATGGATATCTCATCAAGTTTGATTCGTCACCAGTTTGAAAAAGGTTTGAAACCAAACTTTTTACTCCCTAAACCTGTGATTGATTATATTGAGAAAGAAGAGCTGTATCGTGACTTATGAGCAGTACACAGGGACGAGCCGTGAGGACTTGCTTTCCAAAATCAAGGCTGTCATGAGCGACAAGCGATTTAATCACGTTCTTGGGGTTGAACAGACAGCTATTGAATTGGCAGAGCGTTATGGCTACGATAAGGAAAAAGCAGGGCTCGCAGGTTTATTGCATGATTATGCCAAAGAGATTTCAGACCAAGAATTTTTAGACTTGATTGACAAGTATAATCTTGACCCAGAACTCAAAAAATGGGGCAACAATGTCTGGCATGGTATGGTCGGTATTTACAAGATTCAGGAAGATTTGGGCGTGACAGATAAGGATATCTTGCACAGCATTGAAACGCATACAGTTGGCTCAAGTCAGATGTCTTTGCTAGATAAGATTGTTTATGTGGCAGATTATATTGAGCCTGGTCGTCGTTTTCCTTTGGTGGAAGAAGCGCGTGCGATTGCCAAAGAATCATTAGATAAGGCAGTGGCTTATGAAACGCTTCATACCGTTGAGCACCTTGCACACCAAGCCTTTCCAATCTTCCCACAAACCATTGAAACTTATAATGCGTATGTTGGGTTTATGAAAGATGACAAATGAAAACAGCTCTGTTAGTGATTGATATTCAAACAGCCTTGATAGAGGCTAAACCGTATGCAGTTGATAACTGCTTGTCTGTCTGGCAAAAAGCAATCGCCACTTGTCGTGAGAAAAACATTGAGGTGATTTACGTCCGCCACAATGACGACGAACTACTAACAGGAAGTCATGGCTGGGAAATTTACGAAGCTATTGCTCCAGAAGTTGACGAGAAAATTTTTGATAAGCATTATAATAGTGCTTTTAAAAAAACTCATTTACAGACTTATCTGGATAGCCAATCTATTGATCAGCTGATTATCATTGGCATGGCAACGAATTATTGCATTGATACGACTGTTAAGGTGGCGTTTGAGTTTGGCTATGATTTGGTAGTTATTAAAAATGGCACGACTACCTTTGCTGAAAGAGAAATTACAGCAGAACAATTAATACAGCATTATGAAAGCACTTGGAATGGACGTTTTGCCCAAGTGGCTGATTTAGAAGAAATTTTAAAAGAGGATTAAATGGATAAAAAAGAATTACTAGAATTGGTTGTGAAAGCAGCTGATGAGAAACGTGCAGAAGATATGGTCGTTTTGGACCTTTACGGGTTGACTAGTGTGACTGATTATTTTGTAGTCGTGAGCGCTATGAACACTCGTCAATTGGATGCTATTGCTGAAAATATTCGTGAAAAAGTGAAAGAAGTCGCTGGTATAGCCAGCCATGCAGAAGGTGATAGTCGTACAGGTTGGGTACTTCTTGACCTTAATGATGTTGTTGTCCATATTTTCTCAGAAGACGAACGTGAACACTACAACATTGAAAAACTTTGGCACGAAGCTCCAATGGTGGATGTGTCAGAATACTTAGCTTAAAGAGAACCTTGCCGCTTGGCAGGGTTTTTGAAAACAAGAAGAAAGGAAAGATAGGCGAGCTAGCTCACAGCTTGTACCCGCATGACGGAACTATCAAAAGAGAAAAATGAACAAAAACTATCAAAAATTTGCTGAGGTTTATGATGCCATCATGGACGATTCCCTTTATGATAAATGGACTGATTTTTCGCTCCGCCATTTTCCCAAAAACAAGAAAAAACTCTTGGAATTGGCCTGCGGGACAGGTATCCAATCGGTGCGTTTCTCACAAGCGGGCTTTGATGTGACAGGGCTTGATTTGAGTGAAGAAATGTTGGACGTGGCTCGTCAGCGTGCTAAGGAAGCAGGCGAGGCTATTAATTTCAAACAGGGCAATATGTTGGATTTGTCGCAAGCTGGTCAATATGATTTGGTGACTTGCTATTCAGACTCGATTTGTTACATGGCTGACGAGGTTGAAGTTGGTGATGTCTTTAAACAAGTTTACGACTGTTTGAATGAGGACGGAGTATTCATCTTTGACGTGCACTCAACTTACCAAACTGATACCGTTTTTCCTGGTTATTCTTACCATGAAAATGCAGAAGAATTTGCCATGGTTTGGGACACTTATGCCGATGAAGCACCGCATTCTGTTGTCCATGAACTGACTTTCTTCTTGCAAGACGAGGATGGGCGTTTCACTCGCTATGACGAAGTTCACGAAGAACGCACCTATGAAATCCTGACCTATGACATTCTCTTGGAGCAAGCAGGTTTCAAATCATTAGAACTCTACGCTGATTTCGAGGACAGCAAACCTCAAGAAACCTCACAACGCTGGTTCTTTGTGTGTCAGAAGTGAGCAAACAAGTAAAGAATAAAAGGAGTTTCCATGACGGTTACTGGTATTATTGCGGAATTTAATCCCTTTCATAATGGGCATGGTTATCTGTTGTCGCAAGCTAAGGGCTTGAAGATTGTGGCTATGTCGGGCAATTTTGTCCAACGTGGCGAGCCTGCGATTGTGGATAAGTGGACGCGAGCTGAGATGGCACTGAAAAATGGCGCGGATTTGGTGGTGGAATTGCCGTTTTTAGTGGCTGTTCAAGCGGCAGATTATTTTGCGCAAGGGGCAGTTGACATGTTAGCCAGTCTTGGTGTGGATAACTTAACTTTTGGTACGGAAGAAATGTTGGATTATCAACACTTTTCACACATTTATGCCCAACATCACCAAGAAATGCAGGATTTTCTAAAACAATTGCCTGACGAGTTGTCTTATCCACAGAAAACGCAAAAAATGTGGGAAACCTTTGCTGGGGTTGATTTTACTGGTGATACGCCCAATCATATCTTGGGCTTGGCTTATGCCAAAGCGTGTGCAGGTAAAGCGATTAGGCTCAATCCTATTCAGCGTCAAGGAGCGGGTTATCATTCCTTGGAAACCGAGGTGGCTTTTGCGTCGGCGACCAATTTGCGTGTCCACAGACAAGACAAGGCCTTTGTGGATAAATTCATGCCCGATGCTGATTTGTTGCTGGATTCGCCACAAGCTAGTTGGGAAGATTATTTTGATTTTTTGGCCTACCAAATTACGACAAATCCCGATTTGACAAGGATTTTTCAGGTTAATGAGGAATTAGCCAACCGCATTCGCTCAGCTATTCGAACAGTGACGTCTGTGGAAGAATTGGTAGATAAGGTGGCCACTAAGCGTTACACAAAGGCTCGTGTGAGCCGTATTTTGGCTTATATTTTGGTTGGAGCTGTGGAAAAACCACTTCCCAAGGCCATTCATGTGCTTGGTTTTACTCTAAAAGGGCAAGAACACCTCAAAAAAGTTAAAAAATCAGTACCTATCGTGACGCGAATTGGCGCTAAACCTTGGGACGAGGTGACGCAACAAGCTGACCAAGTCTATCAGCTAGGTAACCCACAGTTGCCAGAGCAAACCTGGGGAAGAGTCCCTGTCAGAGTGGATAGAGAGTGATTTTAATAAACAAAGAAGTCAAGTGCTAGGCCACTTGACTTTTTTAAAACCAAATGTCAGCGATTTTTACCCTACCATGTTACAATGAGGGCATTAAGATTAATGGAGGATAGAAAAAGATGACGAGGATTGCAATTACAGGTGTGACGGGGCATTTAGGCGGTTTTGTGGCATAAGCCTTGTCTGATGCAGGAATTCCCGCACGGCACTTGGCACGCTCGCCAGAACGGGCACCAAAACTAGCAAAAGCTGAGGTGAAACAATGCCGTTATGAATACTCACCTCAAGCACTTGAGGCCCTTTCTGGCATTGAGGTTTTGTTCATGGTTTCGGATAAAGAGGCACCAAACCGCTTGCAAGAGCATTTGGATTTTATAGATGCTGCCAAGGAGGCTGGGGTTAAGCACATTATTTACACGTCTTTTTACAATGCTAGCCCAAAGGCGACTTTTACCTTGGCTCGTGACCATGCGGCAACCGAGCAATATATCAAAGAAAAAGGTCTGACTTATACCTTTTTGCGGGATAATTTCTACATGGATTTCTTTGTGGCATTGGCACAAGAATACGGTGAAATCAAAGGACCTGCTGGAAATGGCAAGGTATCTGCTGTTGTGCGTTCGGATGTTGCCAAAGTAGCGGTAGCTATTCTCAAAGACTCTGATAAATGGGCAAATCAAACCCTAGATATGACAGGACCTGAGGCATTAACTTTGTCAGAAATGGCAGAGCAGTTAAGCCATTTGCTAGGCAAAACAATCAGCTATGTTGAGGAAACCGTTGAAGAAGCTTACGCTTCACGCAAGGCTTGGCCAGCAGAAGATTAGGAATACGATGCTTGGGTGTCAACCTACACCGCCATTGCTAAGGACGAACAGGCAGGCTTATCAAATGCCGTAGAAAAAGTCTTAGGCACAAAAGCCACCTCACTAGCCCAATATGTCCAATCTATGCCAAAAGGATAGCCTAATCACGTTTTTTTAGGCCATCAGTATTTTACACCAGCCCGCCAAAGTGCTATAATAATAGGGATTACGAATTTAGCTGTGCTAGTTCAGTAGTTCAAGGATTGAGCGTTTGACGTCGTTCAACTCCATTTATTAAGCTAACAAAAAAATCTTTACAAAGGAGACTACCCATGGGACGTAAGTGGGCCAATATTGTTGCCAAAAAAACTGCCAAAGATGGTGCTAACTCTAAAGTTTATGCTAAATTTGGTGTTGAAATCTATGTAGCTGCTAAAAAGGGTGAACCAGACCCAGAATCAAACTCAGCCCTTAAATTTGTACTTGAGCGTGCAAAACAAGCCCAAGTGCCAAAACACGTTATCGACCGCGCCATTGATAAAGCAAAAGGTAATACAGACGAAACCTTCGTTGAAGGACGTTACGAAGGCTTTGGACCAAATGGTTCAATGATTATCGTGGACACTTTGACAAGTAACGTTAACCGTACAGCTGCTAACCTCCGTTCAGCATTTGGTAAAAACGGTGGTAACATGGGAGCAGCAGGTTCTGTATCATACCTTTTTGACAAAAAAGGGGTTATCGTGTTTGACGGTGACGATGCCGATGCTGTTTTTGAACAATTGCTTGAAGCAGACGTTGACGTTGAGGATGTTGAAGCAGAGGATGGTGTGGTAACAGTTTACACAGCACCAACTGACCTTCACAAAGGTATCGAAGCTTTGCGTGCCAACGGTATTGACGAATTCAAAGTGACTGAGCTTGAAATGATTCCACAATCAGAAGTCACTCTTGATGGTGAAGACCTTGAAGTCTTTGAAAAACTAATTGACGTTCTTGAAGATGACGAGGACGTGCAAAAAGTTTACCACAACGTTGCTGATTTTTAATCTATACACCACAAATACCACAAAAGATAGTCAGTTCTTATTACTGACTGTCTTTTTCGTTTTGAGTGATAGCTTTCTTTTATCTGAGTGATAATAAAAATCTATTGGAAAAGCGTGGCGTTTTGGTCTAAAATAGGGTTATTGTAATGAGCGAATCTCAAATAAAGGAAGGAGAGGATGTTAAATGAAGCAAGTCATTGTTGGGATTACAGGAAATGAAAAAGAAATACCAGAGATGTCAGGCATTCGTTTTGATACGGTGTCGCGTCATTTATCTGAAGGCGTTACCGCTGCTGGTGGCGTTCCTGTTATCATTCCAGTTGGGAGCCCAGCTCTTGCTAAAGCTTACATTGATATGATTGATAAGCTGATTTTATCTGGCGGTCAAAATGTGACACCAGCATTTTACGGTGAAGAAAAGACTATCGACAGTGACGATTACTTTTTGGAACGTGATGAATTTGAATTGGCTTTGATTAAAGAAGCCTTGCGTCAAAGAAAACCTATTTTTGCGGTTTGCCGAGGCATGCAGCTGCTAAATGTAGCATTAGGCGGTACCTTGAATCAAAACATAGACAATCATTGGCAAGAAGACGTTGAAGGTACCTCACATGAAGTGTCAGTTGTTCCCAACAGTCGTGTGAGCCATTTGGTCAAATCAGGTGCTTGGATTAATTCCTTTCATCGCCAAAGCGTTAAAGAGTTGGCACCTGACTTGGTTGCGACGGCGCGTGATACACGTGATGGCACGATTGAAGCTTATGAAAGCAAGAAAGGAGCTCCCATTTTAGGCATTCAGTGGCATCCTGAGTTGTTGCTAGACAGAACGGAGAGCCGCAACTTATTTCATTATTTGGTTCAAACATTATAAGTACAAAGCTGATGAAGGCGGCTTTTTCTTATTTTTCTTGCAATCAAATCAATTGTTATCTAGCGAGAGTGGTGTTAAGATAAAAGCGTCTTAAAAAAGGAAAGGAAGTTATGGATATGACATTTTGGAAAAAAGCATTAGGTGTGACAAGTGTGGTTTTGGCCTCAAGCCTTGTTTTAGCGGCTTGCTCGTCACAATCATCCTCTAAAAAATCAAGCGGTAAAGAAGAAGTGGTCTTTGCGACTGTCGGAACAACGGCCCCATTCTCATATGAAGACAACGGAGAATTGACAGGATACGATATCGAAGTTGCCAAAGCGGTCTTTAAGGATTCTGACAAATACAAGGTCACTTTCAAGAAAACCGAGTGGGCATCTATTTTTACAGGGATTGACTCAGGCAAATACCAAATGGCTGGTAACAATATCAGCTACACTAAAGAACGTGCCAATAAGTACCTCTTCTCTTACCCTATCGGCTCAACCCCATCTGTTTTAGTTGTGCCAAATGATAGTAAAATCACCTCTTACGATGATATTGGTGGTCACTCAACCCAAGTGGTTCAAGGGACAACAACTGCTGCACAATTGGAAAAATACAACCAAGAACACAGTAACGACACCGTTGACATCAATTATACTAACGAAAACATTACTCAAATGTTGACTAACTTGAACGATGGCAAGTATGACTTCAAGATTTTTGACGCCCCAACAGTTAATACAGTTATCAAAAACCAACAATTAACAAACTTGAAGACCATTGATTTGAAATCAGATGACCAACCTTACATCTACTTCATTTTCGGTGATGACCAAAAAGACTTGCAAACTTACGTCAACAAACGTCTTAAAACCTTACAAGAAAATGGTACCTTGTCTAAATTGGCAGAACAATACCTTGGTGGCGACTACACTCCAAGTGCAGATGATTTGAAATTGCCAACCTCTCATTAAAATGTGGTTATAGTTTTAAACTATAAATAATACTTGTTAATAACAATTTGAAACCTATATCCAAATAGGATACAATAAAATCACTTAGTAAATGAAAGAGGATATAGATATGAAATTGAAAAAGATATTTGGATTAGCAGGTGTGATTGCAGCATCAACAGTTTTATTGGCAGCTTGCGGAGGCAACTCAAAATCAGCATCAGATGACTCAACACTTAAAGTTGGAATCATGACATTGGATGATAGCACAGAACCTGTTTGGGATGAAATCACAGAATTGGCTGAAAAGAAAGGTGTTAAAATCAAATTGGTTGAGTTTACAGATTACAACCAACCAAACGAAGCCCTTCAAAATGGGGAAATTGATGTCAACGCCTTCCAACACAAATATTTCTTGAGTAACTGGAACAAAGAAAATGACGGCACTATCGTTGAGGTAGCTGATACCTTTCTTAGCCCAATCCGTTTGTTCTCAGGAACAAAAAATAACGGTGATGCTAAGTACACAGATGTTGTAGATATTCCAGATAAAGCGACTATCTCAGTGCCAAACGATGCGTCAAACGAAAGCCGTGCCCTTTACTTGCTTCAATCAGCTGGTTTGATTAAATTGGATGTTTCAGGTAATGAGTTGGCAACTATCAAAAACATTTCATCAAATCCAAAGAATTTGGATATCAAAGAAGTGGATGCTGCACAAACAGCTTCAACACTTAACTCAGTAGATGCGGCAGTTATCAACAACTCTTATGCCCAATCTGCAAATGTTAACTATGATACAACTCTTTACACAGAACCAATCGATGATAATTCAGACCAATGGATTAACGTGATTGCAGCCCAAAAAGATTGGAAGAAATCAGACAAGGCTGACGCCATTGAAACTTTGGTATCTGTTTATCAAACAGATGAAGTTGGTAAGGAAATCGAAAAAGCATCAAACGGTATCGATATTCCTGCTTGGAAAGGTGCTAAAACATCATCAACTTCTGAATCGTCATCATCAAATGAATGAGCCAAAAGATAAGAATCAGGTGTGTTCTTAACACACCGATTTTCTTTGTAGGCGGTATTTCTGAGTAAAATGTGAGCGTTGTGAAAGGTAGCAAAATGGTCGTAAACGAAAATGAGCAATTAGAAAAATTTTATCAAGATGAACTCACACAGTATTATTTTGAAGCGCTGGGGCGTTTGATTGCCAAAAAATCCATCTTCGCTCAACAGATTGGTTTGGCTGAGGTTGCGGGTGAGTTGGGGCAGTTGTTTACAGAAGCTGGTGCTGAGGTGACAATTGACGATATCTGTACGGCACCGCTGGTTTTGGCTCGATTTAAGAGTAGTCATCCTGAAGCTAAAACCATCATTTTTTACAATCATTATGATACGGTGCCTGCTGATGATGACCAACCGTGGACATCCAATCCATTTGAATTGACGGTTCGTGATGGGTATATGTACGGTCGCGGTGTGGATGATGACAAAGGACACATTACCGCGCGTTTGACTGCCGTTCAAAAGTACCGTCGTCAGCACGGTGATTTACCTGTCAATGTGATTTTTCTCATGGAAGGGGCAGAAGAATCGGCTTCTGTTGGTTTAGAAACCTACCTGGAAAAATATGCTGATGAATTGCGTGGTGCGGATTTGTTGGTTTGGGAACAAGGCATTTCAAATGCTAAAGGACAAATCGAGATTTCAGGTGGAACCAAGGGCATTGTGACCTTTGATATGGTCGTGGATTCAGCGAAAATTGATATTCATTCGAAATTTGGTGCGGTGATTGATACAGCAACGTGGTACTTGCTCAAGGCGATTACATCCTTACGAGATGATGAGGGACGCTTGCTAGTGGATGGCATTTACGACCAGGTGACACCGCCAAATGAACGAGAGTGGCAATTGGCTTTGGAGCACGCTAATTTAGACCCTGAGCGTTTGCAGGACTTGTATGGATTGACCTTGCCGCTATTGACCAAAGATACAGAATCATTAGTGAAAACCGTCTTTTTTGAGCCTGCTATTACCATTGAAGGCATAACGTCAGGCTATCAAGGGCAAGGGGTTAAAACGATTTTACCATCAAAAGCAAGATCTAAGATGGAAGTTCGCTTGGTACCTGGCTTGGATCCAAAAGAAACCCTTGCTCACATTAGAAAGCATTTGGACAAACACGGTTTTGAACAAGTGGAATTGATTTACACCTTGGGTGAAAAGGCTTATCGTAGCGATATGTCAGACCCTGCTATTTTAAATGTCATCGAGATTGCCAAGGCATTTTCACCAAATGGAGTATCTGTCTTGCCAACCACTGCGGGAACAGGCCCAATGCACCAAATCTTTGAAGCCTTGGAAGTTCCAATTGCGGCATTTGGAATTGGTAATCCAAATAGTAGCGACCATGCTGGCGATGAAAATGTAAAATTAGCTGATTACTACACCCACATTGAGATGATTGAGGAGTTAATTAAGAGTTATGACAAAACCCATTATTAAACTAGAAAATATTGACATTACCTTTTATCAGAAAAGACGCACCATTGAAGCGGTGAAAGACGTTTCTATCACGATTAACAAGGGCAATATCTATGGTATCGTTGGGTATTCAGGTGCAGGAAAATCGACTTTAGTGCGTACGATTAACCTGCTACAACCACCAACGTCTGGTACAATTACCATTGGAGATGATGTGACCTTTTCAGATGGTCAGGTGCAGTTAAAAGGAGCTAAATTACGCCAAAAACGCCAAAAAATTGGAATGATTTTCCAACATTTCAATTTGATGGCTCAAAAAACGGCGCGTCAAAATGTGGCTTTTGCCCTTAGACATTCATCTTTGTCTAAAGAAGAAAAAGACAAAAAAGTGTCGGAATTGTTGGAGTTGGTCGGCTTGTCAGAGCGTGCGGAGAATTACCCGTCACAATTATCGGGTGGTCAAAAACAGCGTGTGGCGATTGCGCGTGCCTTGGCAAATGACCCTGAAATCTTGATTTCAGACGAATCAACCTCGGCCTTAGACCCTAAAACCACCAAGCAAATTTTGACCTTGTTGCAAGATTTGAACCAAAAATTGGGCTTGACGGTTGTGATGATTACGCACGAAATGCAAATTGTGAAAGACATTTGCCACCGTGTTGCCGTGATGCAAAATGGGCATTTGATTGAAGAGGGTTCTGTTTTGGACATTTTTACTAGTCCAAAAGAAGCTTTGACCCAAGAATTTATCAAAACGGCTACGGGCATTGATGAAGCTTTGGTGAAAATCGAAAAACAAGACTTCATCCAAACCTTGCCAAAAAATGATTTATTGGTGCAATTAAAATACTCAGGAAGGTCAACTGATGAGCCTATCCTTAATCAAATTTACAAAGAGTTTGAAGTAACGGCAAATATCCTTTATGGGAATATCGAAATCTTGGCGGATACTCCAGTGGGTGAGATGATTGTGGTCTTATCAGGTGAGCCTGATGCCCTTATGGGAGCCCAAAAAGCGATTGTAAAAGCTGGAATTGATTTGACTGTTTTGAAACGAGGTGCTTAAATGACAGAATGGATTGAAACCTATTTACCAAATGTTTACCGCATTGGCTGGGAGGGAACGAATTCTTGGCCAGACGCGATTTACGCGACCCTTTACATGACAAGTATTTCTTTTGTCGTGGGTGGGCTTTTAGGATTGATTGTTGGCTTGTTTTTGGTGTTAACAGGACCCAATGGGGTCATCGAAAACAAGGTGGCATTTCAAATTCTAGATAAAATCACATCTGTTTTCCGTGCCATTCCGTTCATTATTTTGCTAGCGATTATTGCCCCAGTAACTTACTGGATTGTAGGGACAAACCTTGGTATGACAGCTGCTTTAGTACCTCTATCAGCAGCGACCTTTCCTTTCTTTGCTCGTCAGGTACAGGTGGTCTTGGCTGAACTTGACCAAGGGGTGATTGAAGCTGCTCAGGCCTCAGGAGCAACTCTTTGGGATATTATTAAGGTTTACCTAAGCGAAGGGTTGCCAGACCTTATTCGCGTGTCAACAGTGACCTTGATTTCACTTGTCGGAGAAACGGCTATGGCTGGTGCTATCGGTGCTGGAGGACTTGGTTACATTGCCATTTACTATGGTTACAACCGTTCAAATACCGATGTGACCTTGGTGGCAACCTTACTCATTCTCATTTTGATTTTCTTGATTCAATTTATCGGAGATTTCCTGACCAATAAATTAAGCCACAAATAAAAAGAAGGTGCTTGGCATCTTCTTTTTTGATGCACACAAAAACACCCAAGCGCCTTTAGCTTGGGTGTTAGCAGGTTAATTTTTTTGAACTCTTTGAACGATGACGCCAAGGATAAATCCAACGACGGCAAAGCTAATCCAACCCATTGAGAATTGACCAAGTGGGACAACGCTGGTAAAGAAGTATACCACTCCGTTTGGTAGGTTAAACAAACCAGTCATGGCTGAAAGGGTAGATAAAGCATCGTAAAGAGCAGGAATCATGGTGAATGCGATTGTCAAGCGATAGACAATCGGGCTATTTTGGAAGAATTTAGAGCAAAGCACCAAGAGAACGATAGCGATTGTTAATGGGTAAAGAAGGTAAAGCACAGGGAGTGACCATTTGATGAGTTCAGATAAGCCACCGAAGTAAAAGACTAAAGCAATCAAGGTAAAGATGGTTGCCCAGCTAACGTGCGATACTTTTGGTTGCAATTTATGGAAGTACTCCGCACAAGCTGTGATAAGTCCTGTTGCTGTTGTCAAACAAGCTAGGAAAATAGCCAAGGCTAATACCACTTGTCCGATATTACCAAGGTAAAAATGCGCTGACTGACTAAGAACATTTCCACCGTCAACAGGGGCACCGTTAAGCATGAATTGACCATCAGTAAAGCTAAAAAGGTTTTGTGATGTTGCCCCGATGCGTGCCACAAAGATGTAGATAAGTGCCAAAAGAACAGTAGCAATGATACCTGATTTGAAGGTTAGTCCAGCGACTTCAGATTGAGTCTTAGCACCGTGTTGCTTGCTGGCATCAATAACGATAATGGCAAAGGCTAGTGAAGCAAGGGCGTCCATGGTACCGTAACCTTGGATAAGTCCAGCGACAAATGGCACATCTTTGAAAGCATTGCTGATGTCATTAGCTGCATTGTGAGCTACTCCAATATCACCAGCTGGTTTGATAAAGGAAGCCACCACCAAAACAGCAATGATAATCAAAAGAGCAGGCGTCAAATATTTCCCAATACGGTCTGCGATTTTGCTTGGTCTGATCGCCAAGAGGTAAGATAAACCAAAGAAGAGCAAACCATAAACGATTTTGGCAATGAGATTGTCACCAAAGATGGGTTGGATACCAACTGAGAATGATGTTGCCCCCGTTCTTGGAATAGCAAAGAAGGGACCAATTGAAAGGTAAAGGGCAATTGAAAAGAGCAGGGCATAGCGTTTTGAAACAGGTCGAACGAAGTCCTCCACGTCACTCGCCCCAGAGCGTGCAACAGCCACCACACCCAACAATGGCAAAGTAACTCCAGTCAAGCAAAAGCCGATAATGGCAAGCGCCAAATTGCTTCCAGAGTAAATCCCTAAAAAGGCTGGGTAAATCAAGTTAGCTGCCCCAAAAAACAGAGCAAATAACATAAATCCTATGATGACATAGATATTTTTAAAGGTTTTCATAATCTCCTCCTCGTTAAGAGATATATTAAAGTTGAGACAATTATAATTTAAAGAAATGTCTGACAATTATTATATCGAACGGATTCTTAACCGTCAATAGTCGTGAATTGGCAATTGCAAAATGGGGTATGAGGGGCAAGCATCGTTTGACGAAGCCCTTGTTTTATATTATGATAAGAAAGTTATTTCGTTATGAAGGGAGTTTCTATGAGACATTTTATCAGTGTTTGGAATAGGACCAGTTTAATCAAACGCATTGTCATCGGGGTGGTGCTTGGTTTGCTTTTGGGAATGCTGATTCCTAAGGTGAGTGTCATCGGTCTGTTGGGAGATTTATTTGTTGGTGGTTTGAAAGCTATTGCGCCTTTGCTTGTTTTTGCTTTGGTGGCAAATGCCTTGTCACAACACGAAAGAGGTAAGCGAACCAATATGTCCACCGTTATCGGACTTTATCTGATTGGGACCTTGGCGGCAGCCCTTGTGGCCGTTATGGTCAACTACCTTTTCCCGCTAACTTTGACTTTAGACGGCGTGAGTGATAGCAATTTATCGGCACCAGAAGGGATTGCACAGGTCTTTAAGGACTTGTTGCTCAAGATTGTGGATAACCCTGTGAATGCCGTGGCTTCTGCCAATTACATCGGGGTCTTGGCTTGGGCGGTCATTTTTGGTCTAGCCTTGCGAAATGTCAGCCCACAAACCAAAGAATTGCTTCAAACAACGGCAGAAGTGACGTCACAAGTGGTGCGTTGGATTATCAATTTAGCGCCGCTTGGTATTCTAGGTTTGGTGTTTAAAACCGTTTCTGACAATGGGGTTGGGATTTTGGCCAATTATGGGATGTTGATTGTGACCTTAGTTGGTACCATGCTTTTTGTTGCCTTGGTGGTCAATCCGCTCATCGCCTTTATCATGATTCGTGAAAATCCTTATCCGCTGGTCTTTCGTTGCCTGCGTGAATCGGGCTTGACTGCCTTTTTCACGAGAAGTTCAGCTGCCAACATTCCTGTCAATATGAAACTGTGTGAGGACTTGGGCTTGGATGAGGACACTTATTCGGTTTCTATTCCGCTGGGAGCAACGATTAACATGGCTGGTGCAGCGATTACCATCAATATTTTGACCTTGGCTGCTGTTAATACCTTGGGGATTCATGTTGATTTTCCAACTGCCTTTTTGCTCAGCGTGATATCTGCCATTTCAGCTTGTGGGGCTTCAGGTGTTGCTGGCGGTTCTTTGTTGCTCATTCCCGTTGCTTGTAGCTTATTTGGCATTTCAAATGATATTGCCATGGAAGTTGTCGGCATTGGCTTTATCGTCGGTGTGGTACAAGATTCTTGCGAAACAGCTTTGAATTCATCAACCGACGTTTTATTTACCGCTGTGGCAGAAAAATCCGTTTGGGGCAAAGGAAAAGCCAACCAATAGAAAAAACGAACAATACTGTCTGAGATAGCGCTTATCTCAGGCTTTTTTTGTCTATTTGGCAAATGGCTAGCGCTTCCAAAAGAAAATCTGCTTTAAAATAGCCCTAGTTTATGTTAAAATAAAGCAACATCAAAAAGGAGAAAAAAGACTATTTTGACAGATCATCTACTTGTTTTGCAATCAGATTTTGGTCTGGTTGACGGATCCGTTGCGGCTATGGTTGGGGTAGCTTTGCAAGAAGACCCAACTTTGAAAATCCATAATTTAACGCACGAAATCACTCCTTACAATATTTTTGAAGCCTCTTACCGTTTGTTCCAAACGGTGGAATATTGGCCTGAAGGCACTACTTTTATCTCTGTTGTTGACCCTGGAGTTGGCTCAAAACGTAAAAGTGTGGTGGCTTTGACCGAAAACAATCAATACATCGTGACTCCTGACAACGGTACCTTGACGTACATCAAAACCCATGTGGGTATCAAGGCTATTCGTGAAATTTCAGAAGTCAAAAATAGACGCCAAAACACCGAGTATTCTTACACTTTCCACGGTCGTGATGTCTATGCCTATACAGGTGCTAAATTAGCCAGCGGGCACATCACTTTTGAAGAAGTTGGACCAGAATTGCCCGTGGATGCTGTGCTCGAATTGCCTGTTGTTGAAACGGTGATTGGGGACAATTTTGTTTGTGGAGCTGTGGATATCTTGGATGTGCGTTTTGGGTCTTTGTGGACATCTATCAAACGTGAAGATTTCTACACCTTAGAACCTGAATTTGGTGACCGCTTTGAAGTGACCATTTCCAACAACGATATGTTGGTTTATCAAAATCAAGTCACCTATGGCAAATCTTTTGCGGATGTTCGCATTGGTCAGCCAATTCTCTATATCAATTCTCTTTACCGTGTTGGTTTAGCCATTAACCAAGGTTCTTTTGCCAAAGCTTATAATGTCGGTGTGGGTTCAAACTGGCATATCGAAATTAAAAAATTAGGAGGGTAGTTCATGACAAATCAATCAATCAAAACCGTTGTTGCGACAGGAATTGGGGCTGCTTTGTTTATCATCATCGGGACTTTAGTCAACATCCCAACGCCAATTCCAAACACGAATATCCAGCTGCAGTATGCTGTGATTGCCCTCTTTGCGATTATTTATGGTCCAACGGTTGGCTTTTTCTCAGCCTTTATCGGACACGCCCTAAAAGACGCCCTTCAATACGGTTCTCCGTGGTGGACTTGGGCTTTAGTTAGTGGCTTGATTGGACTAGCTATTGGCTTGTTGTCAAAACGCATCAATATTGAGAAAAATCCCTTAACTGCTAAGGATTACGTTTTGTTTAATGTGGTGCAAATTCTTGCGAATGTCGTGGGCTGGGGGATTATCGCACCTTATGGTGACATTTTGATTTACAGCGAACCAGCCAATAAAGTCTTTGCACAAGGATTTTTATCTGCTTTTATCAATAGTTTGACGATTGCTATCGGTGGTTCTTTACTGCTTGCTGTCTATTCACGTACACGGACACAATCAGGCAGTTTGACCAAAGACTAGACGGTCTGACAAGCTATTTTAGCTAACGAAGGAGTGGGGTGCACATTGATGGGTAAAATCATGACAACATCCCACTTTTATTATTTTTTAGGAGAATCATATGAAGCCCTTTATACAATTTAAGGATTTCACGTTTAAATACGATGTTCAAGCGGAGCCAACGTTAAAGGCCATTGACTTGACGATTGAAAAAGGTCAAAAGGTCTTGATTGTAGGTGCTTCAGGGTCAGGCAAATCCACTATTGGTCATTGTTTAAATGGCATTATCCCAAACATTCACCAAGGGGAAAAAATAGGTCAGCTACTTATTGATGGTCAGGATGTTTTTGACCAATCGGTTTATGATAAATCCCGCTTGGTTTCCACTGTGTTGCAGGATCCAGATGGGCAATTTATCGGTTTAACTGTGGCGGAGGACTTGGCTTTTTCACTGGAAAATGACTGTGTGCCTTTGCCAGAAATGCAGTCCAAGGTTCAATCTTGGGCGGAGCGCTTGGATTTGACGGCCTTTTTGCAGCATCGTCCACAAGATTTGTCAGGTGGGCAAAAGCAGCGCGTGAGTTTGGCTGGGGTCTTGATTGACGAAAGTCCGATTTTGCTATTTGACGAACCTTTGGCTAACCTTGACCCCAAGTCTGGTCAGGAAACCATTGATTTGATTGACCGCATTCACAAGGAAGAAGAAGCGACGACTATTATTATCGAGCATCGCTTGGAGGACGTGCTTTACCGACCTGTGGATAAGATTGTCTTGGTCAATGACGGACACATTCTTTTTGACGGCGATCCAGACAGCCTTTTAAAAACGGATTTGCTGATGGAAAATGGGATCCGCGAACCGCTTTACATCACGGCTTTGAAAGATTTGGGTGTGGATATTGAAGCCATGGACAATTTATCACGCATTGCAGATCTCAAACTTCCCCAAATCACCTTGGAGTCGCACGGATTTGCTGACAAGCAGCCAACGAAAGCACCGCTGCTCAGTGTGCAAAACCTAACCTTTGCCTACCAAAAAGACCAGCCAGTGCTAAAAGGAATGATCCTAGATGTCCACAAGGGGGAACGCATTGCCATTGTCGGCAAGAACGGTTCAGGCAAATCAACCCTTGCCAAAGCCATCTGCCAATTTATCACACCAGATGGGGATATTTTCTACCAAGGCCAATCCGTCATGTCTGATTCCATCAAGGAACGTGCTGAAAAGATTGGTTATGTCTTGCAAAATCCCAATCAAATGATTAGCCAAACCATGGTCTTTGACGAAGTAGCACTAGGCCTTCGCCTACGTGGGATTGACGAGGCTAGTGTGGAGCAGCGTGTCCTTGACACCTTGAAAATCTGTGGCTTATTTCCTTTTCGAAAATGGCCTATCTCAGCCTTGTCTTTTGGGCAAAAGAAACGCGTCACCATCGCTTCGGTCCTTGTGATGAATCCAGAAATTCTCTTGCTGGATGAACCAACAGCAGGGCAAGACAAGAAGAATTATACTGAGATTATGACCTTCTTGGACGAATTGAGCCAAGCAGGGCATACGATTATGATGATAACGCATGATATGCAACTGATGCTGGAACATTCAGACCGCAGTGTGGTGATTAGTGATGGGCAGATTATTGCAGATTGTTCCCCAGTCGCCTTATTTAGTCAACCGTCTATTTTAAAACAAGCCAATCTTAAAAAGACCAGCTTATTTAAGCTGGCTGAGGTTTTGGGTGTGGACCCCATTGATTTGACGCATTATTACATTGAACAACAAGGAGGCAATCCGCTATGACAAATCGCCTGATTGGTTTTCAAAGTGGTCGTGGTTTTCTCTACTCCCTGTCAGGTGCCAGCAAACTCATTTTCTTTATTTTGGTTTCTGTTGCCTGCATGACCACTTACGACACCCGTTTGATTTTGGCTATCGGTATTTTTTCGGTTTTACTATTTAAAATGGCGGGCATTCGTTGGCACCAAGTGTCCTTTGTCATCACCTTTGTTGCTGTTTTTGCCTTGTTAAATGTTTTGATGGTTTACCTGTTTGCCCCAGATTACGGGGAAATGATTTACGGTAGCAAGATCATTTTATGGCAAGGCATCGGGCGGTTTAACCTCACGGCTCAGGAACTTTTTTACCTGTTTAATTTGGCCTTGAAGTATTTTTGTACCGTACCGCTGGCCATCTTGTTCTTGATGACCACTCATCCCAGCCAATTTGCCTCTAGTCTTAATCAGATTGGGGTGCCTTATAAAATTGCTTACGCGATTAGCTTGACTTTGCGTTATATTCCTGATGTGCAGGAAGAATTTTACATGATTCGTATGTCACAAGAAGCGCGTGGCTTGGAATTGTCTTCGAAAGAATCACTAGTTAAGCGCATAAAAGGCAACCTGCAAATCGTCATTCCCATTATCTTTAGTTCCCTAGAACGCATTGACACGGTATCGACAGCTATGGCGCTGCGCCGTTTTGGGAAAAATAAAAAACGCACTTGGTACACTTACAAGCAATTAACCAGAGATGATTTTCTAACCATTCTCTTGGCGCTCGTGATTGTTGGAGTGAGCCTTTGGCTCTTTCATCTCAACGGTGGCCGTTTTTACAATCCATGGCACTAAAAAGAATCTTATCATCATGCCCTTTTGGGACTGGTGATAAGATTCTTTTTTATTTCAAATACCCTAAATAATCGAATTTTTCAAAGGTGTTGTCACTAGCGATGGCAACCACTTCGGTATTAGGCTCAAAGACCTCACTAGGATTGATATCGGTATCAAGCGTGGTCAGATTTTTTCTGCGAATACCAATCAAGTTCAAGTCGTATTTGTTGCGTAAATCTAGTTGAATCAGATTTTTACCCACCCAAGAATCTGGAATGGAAAATTCAATCATAGACACCGTATCTTCCAAATGCACGATGTTATCAATGCGGTGGCGGAGCATATTTGAGGAAACGGTTTTTCCCGAATCACGCTCAGGAGTGATGACCTTGGTTGCTCCGATGCCATAAAGCACTTCTTCGTAAGTGGCATTTTTGGCCTTGGCTAAGATGGTTTTGACCCCTAATTTTTTACAATGCATGATGGCTAGGACAGAAGATTCTAAACTAGTTCCTGTCGCAATCACCACCTTGTCACATTGGGCGATGCCCACCGCTTTTAAAAATTCAATATCGGTGATGTCACCAACAGCGGCCTTGCTGACAAATTCTGCCACGTCTTGGACGCTGTTTTCCTTGCAATCCACGGCGATGACGTCTTGTTCAAATTTGCTGAGTTCTTCAGCGACTGTGCGACCAAAAATCCCTAAACCAAGGACACCAATAATTTTTTTCGTCATAGTTTTTCCTTCTATCCCATATTTATCGTTGTTTGTGCGTAATGAATATCTTTTCTCTTACGTTGCAAGAGGCTCAACAGAACCGTGATGGGACCGACACGCCCCACAAACATTAGCACCATGATGACAATGCGTCCCCCAGTTGACAATTGCGGGGTTAAATCCATTGACACCCCCACTGTCGCAATAGCAGAAATAGCTTCAAACAGTAGGGCTAAAGGATTGTGATGAGGTTCAAAGAGCAAGAGTGCCATGTAACCTACCGTCAAAATGGTGAAAAAGAAAATCAAGATGGTAAAGGTCTGTTTGATGACCTTGTTGGCAATGACGCGATTGCGGAAGGTCACTTCAGTTTGCCCTGTTAATTCTGCCTTAAAGAGCAAGAACGTAATAGCAGCTGCAGTGACCTTGACCCCACCAGCCGTACCGCCAGGAGCACCACCGATAATCATTTGAAGCATATACAAGACATTGGTAACAGGATGCGTATCGACATAAGAAATGGTTGAAAAACCAGCCGTTCTCATAGTAACGGATTGGAAGAAAGATACCATCCATTGTTGGAAAATATTGTAATGCCCGATGGTCTTTGGGTTTTTGTATTCCATGAGCCAGCTCAAGACGGTACCCAGTAGCAAAACAATCCCTGTTGTTGCTAAAACCAGCCGTGTTTGATTGCTCAAAGAACGTGAAAAAGTCGTGAAACGATAAGGCTTGTCAGTCAAAAAGCGTTTGACGGCATCTCTCAAATCCAGCCAAACCGCAAACCCAATCCCACCTGAGAAAATCAAAATAGCAAGGACTATATTGATCAAAGGGTTGAGAACAAAAGGTCTTAGACTAGCATCACCGAGGTTGTCAAAACCGGCATTACAAAAGGCGGAAACTGATAAAAAGATGGCATTGAAGATCCCATGTCCCACCCCAAAACGAGGAATGAAGTCAAATAGCAAGACCACCGCCATTGCCAACTCAAACACTAAGGTTAATTTATAAGCGCTAAACAAATATTGCCGCAAGTTATTGCTGTTGTCATAGTTCAGTGCAGATTGCAGCAAATGCTGCTCAGACAAATTCATGCGACGGCGCATGAGGTAAAGACTGACAGAAATTAAGGTCACCAAGCCTAAACCACCAATTTGCATGAGCAATATCACAATCACTTGCCCTAAACCATTATAAACAGAGGCTACGGGAAAGACCGATAGCCCTGTCACGCAAACCATGGATACAACATTGAATAAATGGTCAAGATAGGTCGTTGCAGGTGCGTCTGGATAATGCGTGATAGGCATAGAGAGCAAAAGGCTCCCGATAATAATAACAATAATAAAACTAAACGTTAACCGTTGTATGCTTGTTAAGGATTTAAAAAACGTAATCACCATTCATCTCCTTTTTAGAGTGGCTTTTTATTGGGCATTCCTGGCTTACGTGGGTACTTGTTTGGGGTTTCTTTTTTCTTTTCCAAAACGGTCATCTGACGAGGGTCACCATTTGGTAGGGTGTAGTGTTTGTTTTCGATAACCTTGGCAAAGAGCAGCTTCATAGCATTTTGAGCATCTGCCAATTCTTCCTCAGCAGCTGAGGCTTTCAAGGCAACCAATCGTCCCCCTACTTTTAAGAAAGGAATGGTCAATTCAGTCAAAACTTGCAAACGGGCAACAGCGCGTGCGGTTACGATATCGTAAGTGGCACGAAAGGTCTTGTCTTGTCCAAAATCTTCAGCGCGCCCATGGTAGAAATGCACGCCATCCAACTCCAAGGCTTCTGCCAAGAGATTGAGAAATTGAATGCGTTTGTTGAGCGAATCAATAATAGTGACATCAATCTCAGGACACAAAATCTTGATTGGGATACTTGGAAAACCAGCCCCAGCCCCAATATCTAAGAGGCGGATAGCTTGATTGGTAATATTACCCTGCAAAACAGGAGCCACGGAATCATAAAAATGCTTGAGGTAAACATCCTCTTTTTCAGTAATTGCTGTCAAATTGATTTTTTGATTCCACTCCACAAGCAAGTGAAAATAAGTTTCAAATTGCTGCTTTTGCTTATCACTCAAATCAAAGCCTTGCTGGCTCAATTGCTGGTAAAATTCTTCTGGTGTCATCTTTATCTTGTCGGAAAAAAGCCCGACTTTCCTTTCCTAGTAATTCTAAACAGTTCTTATTTTACCACAAATACGACTTGATAACAGGCTGAAAATGTCATTGCCCAAAAAGCCTTCTATTTCGTCACTTATCATTTTGAAAATGGTTTTAAAATTGGTATAATATGCCTAGTTAAAAGACATTGGAAATGTCTGATTATTGTTGTTAATATGCGTCCATTTGGATGCCTGACTGTTAAGGGAGAATGATATGGCTTTGATCATAGTTGTTGTAATTGTCGTCTTAATTCTTTGGGGTATTGCCCTTTATAATGGCTTGGTTAGAAGCCGTATGCAAACCAAAGAATCTTGGAGTCAAATTGACGTGCAGTTGAAACGCCGAAATGACTTGATTCCTAATCTCATTGAAACGGTTAAGGGTTATGCTGCTTACGAGGAAAAAACCTTTGCTAAAATCACAGAATTGCGTCAACAAGTGGCAGATGCCAAAACACCAGCCGAAGCCATGCGCGCTTCAAATGCCTTGACAAATCAATTGTCAAACCTCATTGCTGTGGCAGAAAACTACCCTGATTTGAAAGCCAACAACAGCTTTATCAAGCTCCAAGACGAGTTGACCAATACTGAAAATAAAATCGCTTATTCACGCCAGTTGTTTAACACCACAACGGCAAATTATAACGTGAAATTAGAAACCTTCCCAAGCAATCTTATTGCAGGAATGTTTGGGTTTAAACCAAGCCAATTTTTGGAAACACCTGAAGAAGAGAAAGATGTTCCAAAAGTAACCTTTGATTTTTAAATCTGACGTCACAGAGAAAGGAATACAAAAAGCCTCATGTGAAGGCTTTTAACAAAATATGCTATATAATCAAATTTCCAGTAATAAAAGACGAACCGTTGTCTTGCTTATTGTGTTTTTCATGCTATTAGCGGCAATTGGTGCGGCGGTTGGTTACCTTTGGTTGGGAGATATGACTTTTGGGGTAGTCATTGCCGTGATTATCGGTGCTATTTATGCCATGAGCATGATTTTCCAATCCACCAATGTTGTCATGTCAATGAACCATGCGCGTGAGGTGACCGAGCAAGAAGCTCCGCAACTTTATCACATTGTTGAAGATATGGCGATGGTGGCGCAAATTCCTATGCCTCGTGTCTTTATCATCGAGGACCAATCGCTTAATGCCTTTGCAACAGGTTCTAGCCCTGAAAATGCAGCCGTTGCGGCTACGACAGGCCTCTTAGCCGTGATGAACCGTGAAGAATTAGAAGGAGTCATTGGGCATGAGGTGAGCCACATTCGCAATTATGATATCCGTATTTCCACCATTGCCGTGGCTTTAGCGAGTGCCATTACCTTGCTATCTAGCCTTGGTAGTCGGATGGTTTGGTTTGGCGGTGGGCGTCGTCGTTCAGATGACCGTGACAATGGCACAGGGCTTTTGGTTTTTCTCTTTTCCATTTTGTCTTTAATCCTAGCTCCTTTGGCAGCGACCTTGCTTCAATTGGCTATTTCAAGGAAGCGTGAGTATTTGGCAGATGCTAGCTCGGTAGAATTAACCCGCAACCCACAAGGCATGATTAACGCCCTTCAAAAATTGCAACAATCTGCTCCAATGCAGCAACCTGTTGATGCAGCCAGCGCAGCATTGTACATCAATGACCCTATCAAGAAGGAAGAACGCTTGACCTCATTGTTTAGCACGCACCCATCTATTTCCGACCGCATCGAGCGCTTACGTCAGATGTGAGAATAAGGCATATCTGTGGTATAATGGTGTAAGGGAGGTTTTTAGGCTATCTCCCCGATACGACAAATAGAGGTTTTAAAGATATGTTTTCAATTTTAGAAATAAAGAAAAATAGTGACGGTATTGCTTTTGACCGTTCCTTAGATATTAAAGAAAAACTTCAAGCGCGTGACGAGGACATTTTAGATGTCAAAGACGTTCGTGCGACTGGTCATCTTTCTTACGATGACGGCTTGTATTTGTTCCAATACACGTTGGGCTATACGTTGACCTTGCCGTCTAGTCGTTCGATGCAGCCTGTTGAGTTTCATCAAGAAGAACTCGTTTCAGAGATTTTCGTTGAAGCATCAGACCTTGCGGACAAGGAAGAATTAGTCAGAGAAAATTTAGCCATGGTTATCGAAGATGGTTTTATCGATTTAGAAGAAAGCGTCATTGATAACATTTTGCTAGGTATTCCGATGCAAGTTTTGAGTGAAGAAGAGCAAGCTTCAGCAGAAATGCCATCAGGCAATCATTGGTCTGTTTTGACAGAAGAGCAATACGATGCTCTCCAAGACGAAAAGAAAAAGGCCAATAATCCTTTTGCCTCTTTAGGTGGCTTATTTGATGATGAGTAAATCACTTCATAAAAACGTAAGGGACGATGAAAAAGCTTCAGGAGAGGCTTTTTTGTCTGGTCGTTTTCAAATAACTTTTTAATAATATGAGATTATTTTAGAATTGTCTTGAAGTTTAATAATAACTTTGATATACTTTTAAAGCGGTGCAACATGACTTATTTTTAGGGATTAGATATAAGTGTTGCTGGAAAAAGTGAAAAAGAAAAAATAATAATAAATGGTAGGTTGGACACATGAGTAAAAAAATTTTAATCATTGAAGATGAAAAAAATCTAGCACGGTTTGTGTCTTTGGAATTACAACACGAAGGGTATTCGGTTGTTGCAGAAGAAAATGGTCGTCAAGGGTTGCAATTGGCTTTGAACGAAGACTTTGACCTTGTTTTGTTGGATTTGATGCTTCCAGATATGGACGGTTATGAAATCACACGCCGTCTTCGCTTGGAAAAAGAATACTTATCCATCATTATGATGACGGCTCGTCATTCAACAATGGATATCGTGGCTGGTTTGGACCGCGGTGCAGATGATTACATTGTAAAACCATTTGCAATTGAAGAATTGCTTGCTCGTATTCGTGCGGTTTTCCGTCGTCAAGATGCAGAGCACAAAGCCCTAAAAGAAGGTCAAAATAAAGAAGATGCTGTGGGCTTAAAACTAAACCCGCAAAACCGTTCAGTTATTCGAGGCCAAGAAGATATTCCATTGACTAAACGCGAATACGATTTGTTGTCAATTCTTTTGTCTAATACAAACCGTGTATTGACACGTAAAGAATTGTTGTCTAATGTTTGGAAGTACGACAAAGACGTTGACACCAACGTTGTGGATGTTTACATTCGCTACCTTCGTGGAAAATTAGATATCCCAGGTAAGGATTCTTACATCCAAACTGTTCGGGGCATGGGTTATATTATTCGAGAAAATTAATGAATCGTTTGAAAGAAAAGCTTTTAAATAAGCGACTATCGCGATCGTCGATATTGCCACTGCTTTTGATGATAACGGCTTTCAATATTGTCCTTTATCAAGGATTTACGCAGCTTTTTTTGGCAAATGACCGTTATCAAATGAAAAAAGACCTCCGTTCAATGACAAAAGTCTTGTCTAAGGAATCTGAATTGACGACATCTGTCTTGGTATCCCTTTTTAATGCGGATCATTTGTCTAATGTAGATGGTGATGATCAAGACCAATCATCTGTTGTCCTTGAAAACGATGGTCTGTCTAAATATATTTCGAGTGAGCAGACGGTAGCTATTTTTGATGCGGACAAACACCTGCTGTTAACGACTGATTCGGATTCTAGTCAGTCAGAGGATCTGTTGGCCGAATCATCTAACTACCACAGAGTTGGGACGAGAGGGTATTATTTAACGACTAAGGTTGTATCCGAGAAAACCCATGGAACCATTGGTTACGTGACCGTTTTTCAAGACTTAAAACTGTATGAAAAAACGCGTCGTTATCTCTTGCTCTTCATGATAGTGCTTGAAGTAGTTGCTCTTATTGTTATCTTATTGCTCTTTAGACGGATGACTAAGCCTTATTTGAAACCCTTGGAGGATCTTAAATCGTTGGCTGAAACCATTAGCAGTTCACCAGAAGAAACAGGTAATACCAAATGGAAGAATCCTTTGGAGCAGGAATTGTTACAAAATGCCAATAATTATTTAGAAGTTGTGGCGGATTACACTAAACACCAATCGCAAGCCATCAGTGAAGTCAGCCATGAGCTTAGGACACCTGTTGCTATTATCAAGGGACACTTGGGCTTGCTTAAACGTTGGGGTAAAGAAGACTCAACGATTTTACAGGAGAGCTTGGACGTTGCCTATGATGAAACAGAAAAAATGTCCATGATGATCGATGAGATTTTGGATAGCATTCGTTTCCAAAATGAAGTTATCGAAAATAGGGATCAAAAGACTGATTTGAAAGCGTCTATTGAAAAACTATTGGAAAAAATCCGTGTCGTTTATCCAGATGTTTCCTTCAACGTTTCTCTTCCTGAGAACAAGAGCATTATGGCAAATATCTACCAGCATCATTTTGAACAGTTAATGCTCATTTTGATTGACAATGGGGTCAAGTACTCAACAAAAATCAAACGCATTCACATTACGTTGGAATTGTCAGACAAGCAACCTTTGCTTAAAATTCGAGATGAGGGAAATGGGATGGCGAAGGAAGAAATCAATTACATTTTCGAGCGCTTTTATCGTTCTGACACCTCGCAACCTGTTAGTGAAGTGGTGCAAGGGCTTGGCATTGGCTTAAATGTTCTCAAACAAATTGCCGAAGTTTACCGCTTAAAAGTGACAGTTAACAGTGTCATTGACGAGGGAACAGAGTTCAAGGTCTTGTTTCCTGAATGCCGCTAAGAGTTAGGTTTTAACCTAGCTCTTTTTGTCTGCCAAAGTTCTTGTTGATAGTAGCTCCCAAGGGTAATGCCTTTTATAATCTTCTATTTTATGGTAAAATAAAGTACTATATTACAATGGGTAGAATGGGGTGTGAGCATGCGTTGTCCAAAATGCAATTATCATAAATCGAGTGTTATTGATAGCCGTCAGGCTGAAGATGGCAATACCATAAGACGTCGTCGAGAATGTGAAAACTGTCATACGCGTTTTACAACTTTTGAACGCATCGAAGAGTTGCCTTTGTTGGTCATTAAAAAGGATGGAACGAGGGAACAATTTTCGCGTGAAAAGGTGCTAAATGGGATTTTCCAAAGTGCTCAAAAACGCCCAGTTTCTAGCGATGACCTTGAACAAGTGGTGTCGCGCATTGAAAAGAGCATTCGAAGCGATTATGATAGTGAGGTGCCAAGCACCGTCATCGGTAATTTGGTGATGGACGAGTTGGCAGAGATAGATGAAATCACTTATGTCCGTTTTGCCTCAGTTTATAAGTCTTTCAAAGATGTCGATGAGATTGAGGAGTTGCTCCAACAAATCACTAATCGTGTTCGCAGCAAGAAAAAAAGAAGTGATAATGTAGATGAGACCGATTGAAGAGTTTTCGTATATCAAGAACAATAAGGTTGTCTTGGATTCAGATAGCCTAACGCAGCTCTATCTTCCTGTTATCGGTAATCAAGCGACAGCTCTTTATCATTATCTAAATGCCTTTTTTGATAATGGTGCTAAGCGTCATAAATTTAGTGAAATCCTCAATCACCTTCAGGTTAGCATGGGGGATTTGGAAGAAGCATTAGCTATTTTAACAGCGATTGATTTGCTGGTTTTGTACCAAACGCGTAACGGTTATGTGTTTAAATTAGTCCAGCCCTTGTCTCGCGAAGCTTTTTTGGGCAATCCCATTTACCGCCGTTTGTTAGAAAAAGAAATCGGTGAGGTTGCCGTGGCAGAATTGGATATGAGCCTTCCTCAGGATGCTAGGGACATTTCCAAAAACTTTTCGGATATTTTCTCTGCGGAAGCGCCAGCTATCAAGCGGCCAGTGTCTAAAAATCATTTTGATTTGGGGAGTTTCCAACGTTTAATGGCGCGTGATGGGCTGCGTTTCAAGGACGAGCAATCAGATGTGTTGACCATTTACGGGATTGCAGATAAGCACCGTCTTAATTGGTTTGATACCTATCGTTTGGCTCAACAAACGGCTATCGGTGGTACTATTTCGCCTAAACGGATGCTGGTGCAATTGGAACAAAGCAAGGAAAATCCGGCTCCCGCTGGCGAAACCTTTAGTGCCAAAGAGCAGGTTATTCTCCGTGAAGCCAAGCAAGATAGTGCCAGCGATTTTCTGACTAAAATCAAATCGCCACGTCATGCGGTAGTCATTTCGAGTGAACGTCAACTCTTGGAAGAGTTGGCCAACATGGGCTTTTTGGATGAAGTGATTAACATCATGGTCTTGTACACTTTAAATAAAACGAAGTCAGCCAATCTCAACAAGGCTTATATCTTAAAATTGGCTAATGACTTTGCTTACCACAAGATTGCCACGGCCGAGGCGGCTATGTTGCAAATGCGGTCATTCTCACAACGACGCAAGGATCAAAAACAAACGGCCAAAGAAAGCAAGAAAAATATCCCTAAATGGGCTGAACAAGATTACAAACACGAGGCAACAGCTGAGGAAAAAGCCAAATTGGAAGCCCTCAAACGTAGCATGCTAGAAGATTAAAGGAAAGGAGCGAGCGATGGAAAAAATAGGAGATACTTTAGCAAAACAGCTTCACAACAAACGTCATGACTTGAATGCCTTGACGCAAAAGATTTTGATGGATACTGAAATTGTTGATTTTATTAGTTCTCATGGGTTCACACAAGAGCAAATCACACGCAGCTTGCCTAAATTTAATCAATTTATGGTGGAACGCGACAAGTTTCAACAAGGTGATGCTTCTTACGTTGCCAAGGGTTACAGGCCAGCCCTCAGCATGAATGAAGGCTATGCCGATGTGGTGTATTTGGAAACGCGTGAATTGGTTGAGGCCAAAAAGCAGCAAGATATCAAGAACCGTGTGACTTTGATGGGCTTGCCATCTAGCTTCAAGCAGATTTCAACGGATGACATTGATTTGGACGATCCCAATCGGATTGAGATTTACCATTATATCACCGAGTACATCAATCGTTTTGATATGACGACTCAAAAAGGTCTGTATGTTTTTGGGACGTTTGGGGTTGGTAAATCCTACTTGATGGCTTATTTGGCCAATCGTTTGTCTGCCAAGTACGGCAAATCAACAACCATGTTGCATTTTCCAACCTTTTGTGTTGGCATCAAGAGTGCGATCAATACAGGTACCGTCAAGGAAGAAATTGATCAGCTCAAAGCGGCAGAAATTTTGATTTTGGATGATATCGGGGCGGAACAATTTAGCCCGTGGATTCGTGACGATGTCTTGCAGGTGATCTTACAGTACCGCATGCAAGAAAATCTATTGACGTTTTTCACGTCTAACCTTGATTTTAAGGATTTAGAGGCTCATTTTGCTACATCACGCTCAGGTGATGAAACATGGCAAGCCAAACGAATTATGGAGCGGATTCGCTACCTTGCTAAAGAGATTCATTTACAAGGTGATAACAGACGTTGACAGCATAAATAACTCATAACGAAATGAACTAGAAAGGAAGGCTTGGCTAGGGTGTGTTTTGAAAAATGCCTCTAGCAAGAAGCAGGAAAGAAGAATTATGGCTTTACCTACCGTTGCTATTGTCGGTCGTCCAAATGTGGGCAAATCGACTTTGTTTAACCGTATTGCAGGTGAGCGTATTTCCATTGTGGAAGATGTCGAAGGCGTAACGCGTGATCGCATCTACACAACTGGAGAATGGCTGAACCGTAAGTTTTCATTGATTGATACAGGGGGAATTGACGACGTTGATGCCCCATTTATGGAGCAAATCAAGCACCAAGCTGATATCGCGATGAATGAGGCAGATGTGATTGTTTTTGTGGTTTCAGGAAAAGAAGGCGTTACAGACGCTGACGAATACGTTTCAAAAATCTTGTACCGCACTAACAAACCAGTGATTTTGGTGGTCAATAAAGTGGATAATCCTGAAATGCGTAGTGATATCTACGATTTCTATTCACTTGGTGTGGGTGATCCTTACCCAGTATCATCGGTTCACGGGATTGGAACAGGGGATGTTCTAGATGCGATTGTGGATAACCTCCCTGTTGAGGAAGAAGATGAAAATCCAGACATCATCAAGTTTAGTTTGATTGGACGCCCAAACGTTGGGAAATCAAGCCTTATCAATGCTATTCTTGGTGAAGAACGCGTGATTGCCAGCCCAATTGCAGGGACAACTCGTGACGCTATTGACACCAATTTTACAGATAGCGAAGGTCAAGAATATACCATGATTGACACCGCTGGTATGCGTAAATCTGGCAAAGTTTATGAAAACACAGAGAAATATTCTGTGATGCGTTCGATGCGTGCCATTGACCGCTCAGACATTGTGTTGATGGTTATTAATGCCGAAGAAGGTATTCGTGAGTATGACAAGCGTATTGCTGGTTTTGCTCATGAGGCTGGTAAGGGAATTATCATTGTGGTCAACAAGTGGGATACCATTGAAAAAGACAACCACACCGTGACGCGTTGGGAAGAAGATATTCGGGACCAATTCCAATTCTTATCTTATGCCCCTATTATCTTTGTTTCAGCAGCGACTAAGCAACGTTTGAATAAATTGCCTGAGATGATTAAAGCAATAAGTGCAAGTCAAAACAAACGCATTCCGTCAGCTGTGCTTAACGATGTGATTATGGATGCCATCGCGATCAACCCAACACCGACTGACAAGGGTAAACGTTTGAAAATTTTCTACGGTACCCAAGTGTCACTTAAACCACCGACATTTGTCATCTTTGTCAACGAAGAAGAGCTGATGCACTTCTCATATATGCGTTTCTTGGAAAATCAAATTCGTGCGGCCTTTGGTTTTGAAGGCACACCGATTCGTTTGATTGCTCGTAAACGCCAGTAATACCCTAATCTCTTGAGCAATTTGCTCGGGAGATTTTTTTGATTTCTGCTGCAAAAAAGGTATTTACTGGCTCAAAGGAAGTTTAATTTGATATAATTAAGAGATAAGAAAAAGGTGGGTGACTAACAGTGAGCAGAATGATTCCAGGTCGCATTCGTAATCAAGGTATTGAACTGTATGAAAAAGGTCTTGTGACCATTACCAGCACGCGTGATGGCGTAATCCAAGCCAGCATTGGGAAACATCACCTGCAATACGCCTTGGAAGATGACCAAATTCGATGTGATTGTGAACTTTTTGCCAAAAAAAGGTATTGCCAACATTTGGCTGCTTTGGAATATTTTTTAAAAAATAATCATCAAGGAAAAGAGTTGTCGATTAGCCTCAAAGACAAGCAAGAAAGTCAGGAAGAAGAGCAACGAAACACGTCTTTTGGCAGCATTTTTCTAGACCACTTGGAGATGAATAGTGATGACACGACCAAGTATCGCTTGTCGGCTTATGGTAACCAAAGTCCTTATTCTTCTAATTACTGGTGGACGCTTAAAATCAACCGCTTGCCTAGTGATAGGACCTATGTCATTCGCGATATCAAGTCCTTTTTAGCGCTTGTCAAAAAAGAAGGTCACTACCAAATCGGCAAGAATTATTTTGAGTCTTTATCTTTGATTCAATTTGATGAGGCCAGCCAAGAACTCATTCGGTTTTTGTGGCGGGTATTACCAGACAATGAAAAAGTGGACACGGACTACATTTTGCCAAATCATGGGCGGTATTTAGCCTTGACCAGCGGGCTTTTTGAAGAAGGCCTGTCCTTGCTGAACGACCTCTATCATTTTTCATTTGAGTACCATAAGCAACCCTATTCTGAGCTGGCTTTTCGTCAGTTGGATGGCAGCGAGGGGCTTATTCGCTTTCAAGTGGTGGTGCATCGTCAGTCTATCGAGTTGATTATTACGGAAGGTGATTTCCACATTTTTTTTGACAATGCTTTCTTGTTCACAAGAGGCACTGTCTATGCCTTGAATTTGAAACAGCAAAAAATGCTAACGGCTATCCGAAGCCTTCCGATTGAAGCGGATTTGGCCAAACATTTGTTCTTCAATTGGGAGGACCAAGACAAGCTGGCTTCTAGTTTGCTAGATTT
Source organism: Streptococcus alactolyticus (assembly GCF_042649785.1). NCBI lineage: Bacteria > Bacillati > Bacillota > Bacilli > Lactobacillales > Streptococcaceae > Streptococcus > Streptococcus alactolyticus. The sequence continues at coordinate 36,601 of NZ_JBHRZX010000006.1, forward strand.
CAAGGAATTAGGCAGTGTGGACGCACCAAAAAGCTTTGAAATCAAAGACTTCAGTCCTATTTTTAACCTGTCTTTAAATCATTATGATGAAGTGGAATTGCACCTGACTTTTGATTATGGCACGGTTCAAGTCAGCAGCAAGCAAGAACTGGAAAATTTGCCTTTTGCTAGTCATTTCAAACACGAGGAGCGTATTTTCAATGCCTTGAAAGCCAACGGCTTTTCAGCTGCTTTTGTGTCTTACCACGCACCTTTGACGCCTGAGGACCTGTATCCCTTCTTTACAAAGACCGTGACACAATTTCGAAAATTAGGGCAAGTCATTCTTTCAGACGACTTGAAAGCCTTGTACCATGTGGAAAATCCACGCGTTTCGGTCACAACTCAAAGTGGGTTGCTGGATATTTCGTTTGATTTTTCAACCATTGTTGAGGACCAAGTGGACGCCGCCTTGGAGGCTTTGACCAAAAATCAGCCTTATTTTATTGATTCGGCAGGGCGTTTGGTGGTTTTTGATGATGAGATTAAAAAAGTCAGCAAATCCTTGCAAGCATTGCGTGCCAAACCATTGAAAAATGGGCATTTGCAGATGGATGCCGTGTCAACCTTCCAATTGGTCGATGTGTTGCAGGACAATGACCGCATCACCTTTTCAAAAGAATTTGAACAATTGGCCTATGATTTGACCCACCCAGAACAATTTGAGATGACCTTCCCACCTGTCAAGGCAGAATTGCACGCCTACCAAAAAACAGGGGTGCGGTGGTTGTCTATGCTGGACCATTATGGCTTTGGCGGTATTTTAGCGGATGACATGGGCCTTGGGAAAACCTTGCAGACCATTACCTTTCTTGCCAGTCGCCTAAAACCTGACATGCGGGTCTTGATTTTATCGCCGTCTAGCCTCATTTACAATTGGCTGGATGAATTCAAACGCTTTGCGCCTGAGATTGACGTGGTGGTGTCCTATGGCTTGAAATCTGTTCGTGATGACATTATTGCCCAAAATCACCAAGTGACCATCACCAGCTATTCGTCTTTCCGCCAAGATTTTGAGGAATACCAAAAGCATTCCTTTGATTACTTGATTTTGGACGAAGCGCAGGTCATGAAAAATACGCAAACCAAGATTGCGCATTACCTCAGACAATTTGACGTTGGGCATTGCTTTGCCCTTTCAGGAACGCCGATTGAAAATAAATTGCTGGAAATTTGGTCTATTTTCCAAATTGTCTTGCCAGGTTTATTGCCAGATAAAAAGACCTTTCTCAAAATGGACGCCAAAGAAGTGGCCCGTTTCATCAAGCCTTTTATCATGCGTCGTCGCAAGAAAGAAGTGCTTCCAGAATTGCCAGACCTGATTGAAATCAATTACCCTAATGAATTGGATGACAAGCAAAAAGCCATTTATCTCGCTCAATTGCGGCAAATGCAAGAAACACTTGTTGGGGCTAGTGATGAGGACATTAACCGTCACAAGATTGAAATCCTATCAGGGATTACGCGTCTGCGCCAAATCTGTGACACGCCAAGCTTGTTTATGGATTATAAGGGAAATAGTGGAAAGCTCGATAGCCTGCGTATTTTATTGGCACAAATCAAGGACAACGGTCACCGCGCTCTCGTCTTTTCACAGTTTAGAGGCATGTTGGATTTAGTTGAAGATGAAATGGCTGAGCTTGGCTTGACATCTTACAAGATTACAGGGTCAACCCCTGCGGATGCCCGTCAAGAAATGACGCGAGCCTTCAATAATGGCTCTAAGGATGCCGTTCTTATTTCCTTGAAAGCTGGAGGTGTCGGGCTTAATTTGACAGGAGCCGACACAGTGATTTTAGTAGATTTGTGGTGGAATCCTGCTGTTGAAATGCAAGCCATCAGCCGTGCGCACCGCCTTGGCCAAAAGGACAATGTGGAAGTTTACCGCTTGATTACGCGTGGGACCATTGAAGAGAAAATCTTGGAAATGCAAGAAAACAAGAAAAACCTTGTCACCACAGTACTTGACGGCAATGAAGCGTGTGCCAGCATGACCATTGAGGACATCAAGGAAATTCTGGGCATCAATCAGCTTTAACCCGCTGAAAATTTTGAAAAAAAGCTTGATTTAGTTTATAATAAACATGCTATGTTTAAGATGGGTTTTTCCGTGATTCTAAGGGAAAACCTACTGATAAACTAAGAGTCCATGCCAATTCTGATGACGATTGTTCTCAAAAGGTGCATGTGATACAACCATTAGAAAGGAAGTGAAATTGTGAAGAAAACGACAAGACGTTTTCCGTTAGTGGCTGATGATGAACCTGTCAGCAGTCCATCTAAAGCGATGGCTTTGTACGAGAATTCAGATTTAATTACCAATATTCATGGCGCTTATCGTGAAAAAGACTACAATGATGTGACAAATAACTATCATTTTGTGACTGAAAACGACCATGACAGCGAGCGTGTCAAAACACTCAATGAAGGCAAATCTTATGCTGAACTGGCTCGCGATGAAGCCAGACAAGATGTGAAGAAAAAACGTCAAGCTTACGTATCAAACAATTTGGCTAAACCTTCAAAAATGGCAAATCAACAACCATTGCAAACGAAAAAACCAAACCCTCCTAAAAAAAGGGCTGGTAAATTCAGTCATTTGAGTGCTAACATGCGTCAAGATGACTACATTTTAGCTGAGATTCCCCTTAACCACCAACGCTCACAAAAGGAATCCACTCAAAAAGCCAAAAAGAATAGTTATGAATTCTTAAAACATAGTCAAATTTATAATAAGGATGCCAACCAAAAACAGAAAAAATATCAAAAAGCGCAAGAGATGAATTTGGCGCAATTGGATACAAACAAATAAGGCATCCGTTATGAAATAGAGGAGAAAACATGTCTAAAACCTATCATTTTATCGGAATTAAAGGGTCTGGTATGAGTGCGTTAGCATTGATGCTACATCAAATGGGACACACTGTTCAAGGAAGTGACGTTAGCAAATATTATTTTACCCAACGTGGATTAGAGCAAGCAGGCATTAAGATTTTGCCATTTTCTGAAGACAACATCACAGAAGATGTAGAATTGATTGCTGGTAATGCCTTTCGTGAAGACAACAATGTCGAGATTGCTTATGCCATGAAAAATGGTTTTGCCTTTAAACGCTACCATGAATTCTTGGGTGAATTTATGCGTCAATTTACCAGTTTTGGTGTGGCAGGTGCCCACGGAAAGACCTCAACCACAGGGTTATTATCACATGTTCTCAAAAATATCACAGATACCTCTTATTTGATTGGTGACGGTACAGGTCGTGGCTCAGCCAATAGCAATTATTTTGTCTTTGAAGCTGACGAATACCAACGCCACTTCATGCCATACCATCCAGAGTATTCCATCATCACGAATATTGACTTTGACCACCCAGACTATTTTGAAAGCATTGACGATGTGTTTGCAGCCTTCAACGATTATGCAAAACAAGTGCAAAAAGCTTTGTTCTTGTACGGTGATGACCTTTACTTGCGTCGTATCACGTCAGATGCTGCTATTTACTACTATGGCTTCAATGACACGGATGATTTCATCGCCTACGATATTGTTCGCACAACAAGTGGCTCATCTTTCAAAGTCAAACATGAAGGCAAAGAGATTGGTAGCTTCCATCTACCAGCTTTTGGACGTCACAATATCTTAAATGCGACAGCTGTTGTGGCTAACCTTTATGTGGCTGGCTTTGACATGGATTTGGTGGCAGAGCACATGCAATCATTTGTTGGGGTAAAACGTCGTTTCAGTGAAAAAATCATTAACGATGTGACTATTATTGATGACTTTGCACATCACCCAACTGAAATCATTGCTACACTTGATGCTGCTCGACAAAAATACCCAATCAAAGAAATTGTGGCGATTTTCCAACCACATACCTTCACTCGTACCATTGCCCTTTTGGATGAATTTGCTGACGCATTGAACCAAGCAGATGCGGTTTATTTGGCTAATATCTACGGTTCTGCGCGTGAAGTTGACCACGGCGATATCAAAGTTGAAGACCTTGCGATGAAAATCAAGAAACCGGCTAAAGTAGTGAGCGTTGAGAATATGTCACCGTTGTTGGACCATGAAGATGCGGTTTATGTCTTTATGGGAGCTGGGGATATCCAACTCTACGAACGCTCATTTGAAGAGTTGCTTTCAAGCTTGACGAATAACAGACAGTAACGAAAAGAGAGAGCACTTGTTCTCTCTTTTTTCTGAAATAAAGTGGCTATTTTCAGGAAAAATGCTAATGTTAAAAATAGATAACAAGCGCTATCTTCTGTTGATTTTAAGCGCTTTTTAGGTTATAATGGCGATTGATTAAGTTTAGGAGGAGTAAGCTTTGACCGAACGTCACGACGATAAGCCAAAAACTCACAAGAAAAAAAGTTTTAAGGAGCAGATTTTAGCGGATTTGCAGGAAGCTAGGCAGTTGCGTCAGCAGCAACATTTAGCCGAGCAAGTCAAAGAAGCTGCAGCCAAATCAGAAGTTCAGGACAATCAGGATTCGGCACTTGCCAATAAGACCGATCAGTCACAACTTTTTGACGAAGATACGCATGAAGTCAAATGCCAGCTTGAAGAAAAGGCTCAGTCGGCTTTAGCTGAAAATCGCATTCAGACGGAAGTAGAACGTTCGAGCATTGACGAGGCTCTAGAAACGATTCAACAAGCCTTTACTCCTGAAACGCTGGAAAAACAGGAACAAGAAAGCTATTTTGTACGGGCGACAGATGGGGTTGGCTCTACGGGAATGCCAGATATCCCGATTGAGATGCTCTATGAGGAGGACTCATCCGAAGATAGCCAAGAAACAGACAACTCTTTTGAGCCTGAGCCAGAATCGCCAGCAGAAACAGAAGAACATTTGGAGAACACAGTGGGTAGAAAACGTCAACGAACAGATAATCTTGCCAAACGCATTGCTTTGGTACTCATCACAGTGATTATTATTGCACTCGGAGCTACCGGTTTTTTTGTTTACCATTATGTAGATAGTGCCATTAAACCTTTGGATAAAACCTCAATCAAATACATCACGGTTGATATTCCAGAAGGCTCTGGGAACAAATACATCGGACAAATCCTTGAAAAAGCAGGGGTTATCAAGAGTGCTACGGTGTTTAATTACTACACCAAGTTTAAAAATTATAGCAATTTCCAAAGCGGTTACTACAATTTGCAACCGAGCATGGATTTGGATGAGATTTGCAGCTTGTTGAAACAAGGCGGAACGGCAGAGCCTGAAAAACCAGCCCTTGGTAAGATCTTGATTCCAGAAGGTTATACCATTAAGCAAATCTCAGAAGCGATCACCAAAAACAAGGCGGACAAGGATGCCTTGACACCATTTAGCTCAGACGACTTTTTAAACGTTGTTCAAGATGAGAACTTCATCGCCAAAATGGTTGAAAAATACCCGCGCTTGTTAGGTGACTTACCAAGTGCCGACCAAGCCACTTATCGTTTGGAGGGCTACCTTTTTCCAGCAACGTATAGCTACTATAAAGAAACCAGCATGGAAGATTTGGTGGAACAAATGATTGCGACCATGGATTCTTATATGTCTAGCTACTACGATACCATTGCTGCAAAAGGCATGACAGTCAATGAAGTCTTAACCCTTGCTTCACTGGTGGAAAAAGAAGGCTCAACCGACGAGGACCGCCGCAACATTGCCAGCGTCTTTTACAACCGTCTAAATGCTGGCATGCCTTTACAAAGTAATATCGCTATCTTGTACGCCATGGGCAAACTCGGCGAGGAAACAACTCTGGAGGCAGACGCAAGTATTGACACAGGAATTGATTCGCCGTATAATATTTATACCCATACAGGCTTGATGCCTGGACCTGTGGATAACCCAGGATTATCAGCAATTGAAGCTGTGATAAATCCAGCAACAACCAATTACTATTACTTTGTTGCGGATGTCAAGACAGGTAATGTCTACTATTCGGAAAACTACGATGACCATGAAAAGAATGTTCACAAATACGTTAATAGTCAGTTATCTGAGTAATAAATACGTACAAGCATGATGTGTTTCGCATCATGTTTGTATTTGTTGTTTATATAAAATTATAGAAAAGAGATAGAAAATGGCAGAAAAAACTTATCCCATGACCCTAGCTGAAAAAGAGCAGCTAGAACAAGAATTAGAAAATCTTAAATTGGTTCGACGCCCAGAAGTCGTTGAACGTATTAAAATTGCTCGTTCTTACGGTGACTTGTCTGAAAACTCTGAGTACGATGCAGCCAAAGATGAACAAGCTTTCGTTGAAGGGCAAATTCAAATTTTGGAAACTAAAATTCGTTATGCTGAAATTATTGATAGCGAAGCTGTTGCCAAAGACGAAGTTGCTATTGGTAAAACCGTTGTTGTTCAAGAAGTGAACACAACTGACCAAGATGTTTACCACATTGTTGGAGCTGCTGGTGCGGATATCTTCTCAGGTCGTATCTCTAACGAAAGCCCAATCGCTCAAGCTTTGATTGGTAAAAAGACAGGTGACATCGTTACAATTGAATCACCTGCTGGAAGCTATGACGTTGAAATTTTGAGCGTGGAAAAAACAGCTTAATGACAAGAAGGTTTACAAGCCTTCTTTTTATTGCAACAAAAAGGCCGCCATTCCTATCAGAATGACGGTCTTTTGAATGTTTTAGCGACGTTTTCGTTGTTTTCCAGCGTTACGTTTTGCCTTACGAGCTTGATTATTAGTGTTATTTAATTGTGCTTTGTTAGCGTTTGGTGTAACGTCTTTACGGCTGGTTGATTTGTAAGTTTTTGGAGGATTGTTTTTAAATTCCTCTTCAATGCGATGACGAAGTCTTGGTTTAATAACAAACATGGTAATTAATTGTTGGAAGATCGAGAAGATACCACCGACTAACCAGTAAAGCAAGACGCTGGCTGACATTCCCATACCCATGAAGACCATCATCAATGGCATCACGTACATGGTACCACGCATAGCTGCACGTTGTTCTTCAGCTACACCTTGCATTGACAACCATGATTGGAAGAGGTACAAGATAGCGATGACTGCTGTCAACGGAATACTACGTGTTCCAAGGTCAATTCCCATGAAGGTACTTTCAGAAACCCCTTGAGTGTATTGGGCTGCGAAGTACAAGGCTGAGAAGAATGGCATTTGGATAAGCAGTGGCAAGCATCCCATGCCTCCAAGCATGTTAATACCGTTTTCTCTTTGAGCTGCCATCAATTCCATTTGGGCAGCAGCTTTTTCTTCTTGAGTTGTCGCATTTCGCATACGCTCATTGATTGGCTCAAAGACAGGTTTTAAGAAAGCCATCTTTTCAGATTGGTAACTTGCCTTCCAAGATTGGTAAAGCCCTAAAGGTAGGATAATGAGGCGGACAATAACGGTGACTAAGATAATGGCTAAGCCAAAACCAAGCCCCATGTTATTAGCGAAATACTGGATGAGTTTTGCCATCGGCTCCCCAAGAATGTTCCAAACGGTTCCTGTTGGGTTACCACTAGAATCGACACTGACACAGCCAGATAAAGTTAACAATAACGATAAACTAAGTCCCGATAAGAGGACACGATTTAATTTTTTGTTCAATTGATTATTCCTTTAAAAATATAATACCCTACTATTTTACTTTTTTTTAGGCAAATTCTCAATACATCTATGGTCCTAATTTTTGATAGATTGGTGACAAAGATTAGTTGGCGATGCGAAAATCCTTAAAATCTTCAGAGTTATCCATTTTGACATCAACATAGGTCACTTTGGCCCATTGTGACGGCCCTTTGCGTACTTCCTGAATAAATTTTGCCATTTTAGCAGCATCTTGGGATTGAGCTAGGATTTCCACAGTGCCGTCATCATTATTCCAAACCCGCCCATAAATATCCCCAATTTGAAGGGCTATTGCATAAGTTGAGTAGCGAAAACCAACGCCTTGCACACGACCAGACACAATCAAACGCACTTTTTTCATCTCAAATTCCTCCCCTAATAATATTATAGTCTTCTTATGCGTTTATTATATCATAAAGCTGATTAGGCTGGCTTATGATATAATAGAAAGCATGAAAGATACGTCACATACTCGTCCAAAATTAGAAGATGTTGCTCGCCTAGCAGGTGTTTCTAAAACAACTGTTTCTAGGGTTTTAAATAATCGAGGTTACTTAAGCGAGAAAACCATTCAGAAGGTAAACGATGCCATGGCAGCTTTAGGCTATCAACCCAATATCATTGCTCGTCAATTGTTCCAACAAAAGACTTATCTAGTTGGTTTAATCTTTCCTACAGTCAATAATCCTTTTTTTGCACAATTAGAAGCTGAAATGGAGCGTTTATTGTATAAAAGAGGTTATAAGGTGTTGATGGGAAATTCACAAAACGATCCAGATAAGGAAGAAGACTACCTCAAACAACTCCTAACCCATCAAGTAGATGGTCTGATTGTAGGTGCTCATAATCAAGGCTTAAAGGAATATAGCCACCATAATCTTCCGATTGTTTCAATTGACCGCATTATGAACGATGACATTCCAGTCGTGTCGTCTGATAACTTTCAAGGTGGTAAACTAGCCACGGAGAGGTTACTAAAAAGAGGTTGTCGTTATGTGGTGCATACAAATGGTCCACTAAATCTGAATACGCCTGCCCAACAAAGACGGCTTGCTTATGAAAGTGTGATGGAAGCCCACGGTCTTAAACCGATTACTTATCACATTGATTTTAATATTAGTCAGGAAGAAAAAAGAGAAGTTCTACGTTGTATTTTTGAAGAACATCCACTGGTTGATGGCATATTTGCCTCTAACGATACCGATGCGGCTATTTTATTGTCTTTAGCAAGAGAGTATAATCGTGAAGTTCCTCGTGATTTAAAAATTATTGGATATGACGGTGCCGATATGACACAATTATTGTTGCCACATCTCTCAACAATCCAACAACCGATTAATCAAATGGCAAAAACAGCTGTAAACCTCTTAGAAAATCGCATGAATGGTAAAGTAAGTCAATCTAATACTCATATTTTACCTGTTAAACTCCTAGATAATGGCACTTGTTAACGGTAATAAGTCCTACAAGGCTTTCTAATATATAAAAGTATATAAAAGCAATTTATCATCAGGATAGGTTGTTTTTTCAGTTAATCACATAAAATTAAAAAATATTATATCAACCGGTTGATATATAAAAATGAAAGCGCTATAATGAATGTATTCCTTAAAGGAAAACGATTTCACAATATGTTAACCGGTTATCATATCAAGAGGAGAAAAAAATGGAAACAATGACTGTGAACAACGATCGCTATCGTCTTGGCTATCATGTTATGGCTAAAGCTGGCTGGATTAATGACCCAAATGGATTTTCGTATTTCAAAGGTTACTACCATATCTTCTATCAATATTACCCTTATGGATCAGATTGGGGTCCAATGCACTGGGGACATGCTAGAAGTAAAGATTTAGTGCATTGGGAAACGCTACCAATTGCTCTGGAACCCACTATTGAAGATGGTTGTTTTTCAGGAAGTGCTGTTGAGTATGATGGAAAACTGTGGTTGATTTATACTGGACATCATTATACAGATCCTAATGATCAAGAGCAATTCTACGAAGATCAAAATCTAGCTTACAGTACAGATGGCATTCATTTTACCAAATATGAAGGTAATCCAGTTTTAACGACACCAAGTGGTAATACAAAACATTTTAGAGATCCAAAAGTGTGGCAAGATGGTGATACTTTTTATATGGTTTTAGGAAGTCAAGGTGAAGATGGTTTAGGAAGAGCCTTGCTTTATCAATCACACAATCTGATTGACTGGAAGGAATTACCTATCCTTGATAAAGCAAGTAACTTGGAAGATGAAGGTTACATGTGGGAGTGTCCAGATTTCTTCCGTCTAAATGGTGAAGATATCTTGTTGATGTCGCCACAAGGTTTAGAGCCAAAAGGCGACAAATATCGCAACCTTAACCAAACAGGCTATCTTATGGGACAATTGAAAGAAGACTTTACCTTATCACGTAGTTCATTCATAGAAATTGATAATGGTCATGATTTCTATGCGACACAAACATTATTGACGCCAGATGGACGTCGCGTGATGATTGCATGGATGAATGCTTGGGATTCACCAATGTATGAAAAGGCAGATGGCTGGGCAGGAGCTCTCACTCTTCCGCGTGAATTGGTTATCCGTCATGGAAAAATCTATCAATTGCCAATCAAAGAGTTGAAATCGTTACGTGAAGCTTGTGAATTTAGTGGAACGTTGGAAGCTCATAGCAAATATGAATTGGCTCGTACCAGTGAATTCGAGATGGCTATAAAAGGAGTAACATCAGGAAAACTCCTAACCCTAAGTGACGGTGACAATCAGTTAGATTTAACAGTTGATTTGTCTGGACAACGCTTGATTCTAAATCGTAGCACAACCGATGGCGAACGTGTTGCTCATCTTGACTTGACCGATGAAATGACGTTACAAGTCTATATTGATAAGAGTTCAGTGGAAATTTTTGTGAATGAAGGTAGCGTTACCTTTACAGAAAGAATTTACTGGAATCATGCAATTGAACTTTCTTTAGACCAAGCATGTGATAATCAAACCCACATCTATCGATTGGAAGAAGAAGCTAATACCTACTAATTTGGAGGCTAGGGGTCATGAAGTCTTTGAAAAAACAATTTGACAATCCCTTTTATGCAAGTAATTCCTTGTCAATCTTGCTCTTCTTCACAGGTTGGGGAATTTGGTGGTCATTCTTCCAGATATGGTTGACCAGCAAGCAAGGCTTTTCAGGTTCACAAGTTGGAACCATTTATTCTTTTAACTCTGCTATTACCTTGATTTTGATGTTTGTCTATGGTTCTATTCAAGACAAATTGGGAATCAAAAAGACACTTTTGATGTTTTGTGTAGGATGTGAGATTTTCTTAGGACCTTTCTTCACATGGATTTACGTTCCTATGCTAAAAAGTCAGTTTTATGTGGGAGTTTTACTAGGATCTTTATACTTATCCGTTGCATTTTTAGCGACTTCGCCGACATTTGAAGCTTTGGCAGAACGTATGGGAAGACGTTTTAACTTTGAATACGGTCAAGCGCGTGCTTGGGGTTCATTTGGTTATGCTGTGGCGGCTTTGGTGGCAGGTTTCCTATTTACCATAAATGCTTATTTGATTTTCTGGGTAGGATCTGCTTTTGCAGTTGTGTTGCTCTTGGTCCTTATTTTCTTTAGACCAGAAGATGATGAAGAAAAACTCCAGCAATTTGAGAATTTGGCTGAAAATCAAAAAGAAGATAAATCCCCTTCTATGGCTGAAATCTTAAACGTGTTTAAGATGATTGATTTGTGGAAAATTATCATTTTTATCATGATGAGTTGGGCTTTCTATACCGTATTTGACCAACAGATGTTCCCTGACTTCTTTACTAAATTCTTTAGTACACCTGCCATTGGTCAACAGGCATATGGGGTTCTCAATTCAATGGAAGTCTTTTTAGAATCCATTATGATGGGATTGGTTCCTATCATGATGCGCAAAACAGGTGTTCGTAAAAGCCTTCTTATTGGACTGGTTATCATGGTTTTACGTATCGGTAGTTGTGGTTTAGTGACCAATCCTTTAGGCGTTTCTATTATTAAACTTCTACACGCACCAGAAACGGCCATCTTTATTCTAGCGATGTTCCGTTACTTCACACTTCACTTTGATACACGTATTTCAACAACGCTTTACATGGTTGGTTTCCAAATTGCGGCTCAGGTAGGACAAATTATTTTCTCTACGCCATTTGGAGCCTTGCATGATAAGATTGGTTATCAAAAAACCTTCTTGGTGGTATCTGGTATTGTGACGTTGTCTGCTATTTATGCCTTCTTTATTCTCAAAAAAGACGATAAAGATGTTAATGGACAACCATTAGAAATGAGCTAAAATAGTGCTGAAATCTCCTTTTTGGGAGATTTTTTGTTATAATAGCAACATGCTAACGATAACTTCTAAATCCAATAATCTCATTAAAAAAACGAAAAAATTATTGCAAAAGAAATACCGGCAGTCGTCTTATTTGATTGAGGGCTGGCATTTGTTTGAAGAGGCGGAAAAAGCAGGGGCGACTTTTGTGAATGTCTTTGTTTTGGAAGCTTTTGTTGAGCGCATCAGCCATTTGCCAAAGGTAACAGTGGTGACTCCTGAAGTATTGAGGGAGTTAACTGATTCTAAGGCACCACAGGGCATTATTGCTGAAGTTGCGATGCCGCAGTTGCCCCTTGAAGCGCTAAAAGCAGGACGCTACTTGGTCTTGGAGGATGTTCAGGACCCTGGAAATGTCGGGACCATGATTCGGACAGCAGATGCGGCTGGCTTAGATGGTGTGATTATTTCGGAAAAATCAGCCGATATTTACAATCAAAAAACGCTGCGTTCTATGCAGGGCAGCCATTTTCACCTACCTGTTTGGCGAATGGATATGGCGGTTGCTTGCGAGCAGTTCCACACATTAAACCTACCTGTGCTGGCTAGCACCTTGTCATCAGATTCGATTGACTACAAGGACTTTGCGGCTCCGCAGCAGTTTGCTTTGGTCATGGGCAATGAAGGCAATGGCATTTCGGAAAATATGGCGCAACAAGCAACCCATTTGGTTCACATTAGCATGCCTGGTCAAGCAGAGAGTTTGAATGTGGCTGTGGCAGCTGGTATTTTGCTTTTTCACTTGATAGCTTAGGTCTTAAGCCTTCTCTTATTTCACTTTAATTTAAGATATTATGCTATAATTAAGTTGAGAGAAAGGGGGCGGGTTACACGGAAGCCTATAAAAAAGATAAAGAATTTATGAACCTTGTTGGTCATATCATCCAACATCCTCGTTTTCAAAAATTAGATAAGATTACCCAACACCACTATTCAACTCGGATGGAGCATTCCATCGACGTGGCTTATACGAGTTATCGTATTGCTAAAAAATTGGGTTGGGATGAAAAAGCTACCGCACGTGGCGGACTCTTGCATGACTTTTTCTATTACGATTGGAGAGTTACAAAATTTAATAAAGGGCACGCTTGGGTTCACCCTCGAATCGCTGTTCGTAACGCACGGAAATTGGTGGACTTAACAAAACGTGAAGAGGATATTATTTTAAAACACATGTGGGGGGCTACTATTGCGCCACCACGCTACAAAGAAGGTTATATTGTTACGATGGTTGACAAATATTGTGCGGTTAAAGAAGCGATGACGCCTTTGCGAAAACGATTTACCAAACGCAGACGTTACAGCCGCAAGATTTTACCAAGCAATCATCGTTAATATAGAATAGACATCATCTCTTTATTCCAGAAAGGAAAGTATATGGATAATAATGTTATTTATGCTCAAAATGACGGGGCATTAAGTCGCTTTTTTGCTAAGATTTATGGCTTAGTCGGCATGGGAATTGGGCTATCAGCCTTTGTCTCATACCTCATGCTTTATGTCTTTTCAGACAATATGGTAAATATTATCACTTATCATCCAATGGTTTATTACGTTGCTATCTTTTTAGAACTTGCCCTAGTATTTATGTCAAGTAACGCTGCGCGTCGCAACACACCTGCGGCCTTGCCACTATTTCTATTTTATTCGGCCTTAAACGGCTTTACCTTGAGCTTTGTTTTAGCAGCTTACACGCAGGCGACTGTTTTCCAAGCCTTTATCTCATCAGCTTTAGTCTTTTTTGCTATGTCAATGGTTGGTTTCTTTACGAAACGTGATTTATCAGGCATGACCAAGGCTTTGATGGCGGCTTTGATTGGGATTATCATCGCTAGCTTTGTGAATCTCTTCATTGGTTCTGGCGGTATGAGTTACATCATCAGCATTGTATCTGTGTTGATTTTCTCAGGTTTAATTGCTTATGACAATCAAATGATTAAGCGTGTGTTTGCAAGCACTGGTGGTCAAGTCAATGACGGTTGGGCTATCTCAATGGCCTTGAGCCTTTACCTCGACTTCATTAACTTGTTCTTAAACTTGCTTCGTATTTTCGGAAACGACGATTAATACCTTAACTGACAAGCTGGCACCATTGGTGCTGGCTTTTTTTAGCTATCTTTTGGTGATTTTGTGGCTTTATGATATAATAATCATAATATTTTGACAATTTAGAGGAGTCCTGATGAAAACACCGTTTATTTCAGCTAAAGAACTTGAAACTATTACCGATACTTACCCAACTCCCTTTCATTTGTATGATGAAAAGGGCATTCGTGAAAAAGCGCGTGCTGTCAATAAGGCATTTGCTTGGAATAAGGGATTTAAAGAGTATTTTGCCGTTAAAGCTACCCCAACACCTGCGATTTTGAAGATTTTGCAAGAGGAAAATTGTGGCGTGGATTGTGCAACGGAAGTGGAATTGTTGATGAGCCATAAACTGGGATTTACGGATATCATGTTTTCATCAAACGACACCCCAGCTCGTGAATTTCAATACGCTAAAAAAATCGGTGCGACAATCAATTTAGACGCGTATGAGCACATTGCTTTCTTGAAAGAAGTGGCAGGTTTGCCTGACACGATTTCCCTTCGCTACAATCCTGGTGGCGTCTTTGCCCTTGGGACAGACATCATGGACAATCCCAACGAATCTAAATTTGGGATGACCAAGGAGCAATTGCTCAAAGGGATTCAGGAACTCAAAGCCCAAGGTGTGAAGCATTTTGGTGTGCATTCCTTCTTGGCGTCAAATACCGTCACAAACGATTACTACCCAGAATTAGCTCGCCAACTGTTTGAATTGGCTGTTGAAATCCAGGAAAAAACAGGTGTTGCCATTGATTTTGTCAATTTGTCAGGAGGAATTGGGGTCAATTATCTACCAAGTCAAGAAGCCAATGACATTGCGGTTATCGGGGAAGGTGTGCATCGTGCTTTTGATGATGTCTTGGTTCCAGCGGGACTTGGTGAGGTCAAGATTTTCACAGAATTAGGGCGTTTCATGTTGGCACCGCATGGGTTGTTGGTCACAAAAGTATTGCATCGTAAACAAACCTACCGTACCTATATCGGCGTTGATGCCTCTGCGGTGAATTTAATGCGTCCTGCTATGTATGATGCTTACCATCACATTACCAACATGAGCAATCCAAATGGCAAACTGGAAACCGTTGATGTGGTGGGGTCTTTGTGTGAAAACAACGATAAATTTGCGAAACAAAGGGAATTGCCTGAGGCGCGTGTCGGGGATATCTTGGTTATTCATGACACAGGGGCACATGGCTTTTCAATGGGTTACCAATACAACGGTCGCTTGCGTTCGGCTGAAATTCTTTACCAAGAGGACGGCACTGCTCGTTTGATTCGTCGTGCGGAAATCCCAGAGGATTACTTTGCGACCATTGAAGGATTTGATTTTGACTAGAGCGATAGCCATTTTGAGCCAAAGCTTTTAAGGGAAAAAGAAAGGGGATAAAAGCGCTTAGGCGTTTGTAAACTCTTTCTATTTTTCCCTATTTTTGCTATAATGAGTGGTGTAAAAAATTTAGGAGAAAGATAATCATGACAACATTTCTTTGGATTCTGTTAATTTTGGTTGCCCTTCTTGGTGGGCTTGTTGGTGGTGTTTTCATTGCTCGTCGACAATTTGAAAGAGAAGTGGCTGAACACCCACGTTTAACGCCAGACGCTATTCGTGAAATGATGAGCCAAATGGGTCAAAAACCGAGCGAAGCTAAAATTCAACAGACTTATCGAAATATTATTAAACAATCAAAAGCAGCAGCTGCTAAAAATAGACGATAAGCTAGCGTTTCATCCCTTATGAGAAGTGGCAAGAGACCATAACTCTTAAGGGCTGATTGACTTTTCGAGCACAGAGCTCAGAAATGAATGACTCAGTTGCCTCGCCAACTGGGTTTTTTATAAGTCCATGATTAGAAAGAAGATGTTATGGATAATAGACCAATTGGTTTTTTAGATTCTGGTGTTGGTGGCTTGACCGTGGTGCGTGAGTTGATGCGTCAACTTCCGTATGAAGAAATTGTCTATATTGGGGACTCTGCTAGAGCGCCTTATGGGCCACGACCAGCCGAGCAAATCCGAGAATACACGTGGGAATTGGTGCAGTTTTTATTGACACAAAACGTCAAGATGATTGTTTTTGCTTGCAATACTGCAACAGCAGTCGCTTGGGAAGAAGTGAAGGAAAAATTGGATATTCCTGTCTTGGGTGTGATTTTGCCAGGGTCTAGCGCAGCCATTAAATCAACGCGCAGCGGCAAAATCGGGATCATTGGCACGCCGATGACAATCAAATCGGATATTTACCGCCAAAAAATTATGTCCCTAGCCCCACAAATGACCGTTTTGAGTCTATCTTGCCCTAAATTTGCTCCCTTGGTGGAATCAAACGAAATGGCGTCAAGTGTCGCCAAAAAAGTGGTTTATGAAACGCTGGCATCGCTTGTTGGCAAAGTGGATACCTTGGTGCTTGGTTGCACACATTACCCTTTGTTGCGTCCTATCATTCAAAATGTCATGGGGCCAGAGGTTAAGTTAATTGATAGCGGAGCAGAGTGTGTGCGGGATGTTTCCGTGCTGCTTAATTATTTTCAAATCAATCACAGCCGTATCCCAAATCAATCCATACCCGTTTTTTATACCACAGCCAGCACGCAAAGTTTTAGAGAAATCGCCATGAATTGGCTAAATACAGATATTGACGTCAGACACGTTGATTTGCAAGCACAAGATGAAGGAGTTGGATTAGAAAATGACGGATAAGATTTATGAATACAAAGATGCGGACAATTGGTTTATCGGTGAATGGGGTGGCGCCAATGTGCTTCGTGGTTTTGAAGGCATTTGTGCCAACCACCTAGCTCGATTGAACTCAGAATTGTCAAAACTGACTAAGCATAAGCCTTGTCATAAAGATCATGGTAAGTGCTATTCTGACCAAGCCAAAAATGGCTATAACGTCACGGTTATCAAAAAAGCGTCTGATTTTCAGTTGATTCGTTTTGTGGTTGACATGATTAACCAAGAAAGCGATCGTCAGTTTGAAGTGGCACAACGAGCTGGTGCCGTCGTGGTGACTGAGGCTGATCATTTGCTCTTGGTGCACTTGCCTAAAGGGGGCGTGGACGCCAAAGCTTTCTTTGGGAATGCTTCTGAAACTACTTTTGGTGATACCATTTTGATTGCCACACGCAACGAAGGCAAGACCAAAGAATTCCGCAAAATGTTTGAAAAACTAGGTATCAAGGTGGAAAATCTTAATGATTACCCTGATTTGCCTGAGGTCGCAGAAACTGGCACAACTTTTGAAGAAAATGCTCGTTTGAAAGCAGAAACCATTTCCAATTTAACGGGTAAGATGGTCTTGGCGGATGATTCTGGTTTGAAAGTGGATGCCCTAGGTGGCCTTCCAGGTGTTTGGTCAGCACGTTTTTCAGGACCAGACGCAACAGATGAATCCAATAATGCCAAACTCTTGCACGAACTAGCGATGGTTTTTGACCACAAAGACCGTTCTGCCCAATTCCACACAACCTTGGTGGTTGCAGCACCAGGCAAGGAAAGCCTAGTGGTTGAAGCGGATTGGCCGGGTTACATCGCTATGGAACCTAAGGGAGACAATGGTTTTGGTTATGACCCTTTGTTTATGGTCGGTGAAACAGGGCGTCATGCAGCTGAATTGACAGCTGAAGAAAAAAATAGCATCTCACACAGAGGATTGGCTGTTAAGAAATTAATGGAGGCATTCTCAGTATGGCAAGCAAAACAATCATAGTAATGAGTGACTCTCATGGGGACCGTGAGATTGTCGAGGACATCAAAAAAACGTATCAAGGCAAAGTAGATGCCATTTTCCACAATGGGGATTCTGAATTACCAAGTTCGGACCCTGTTTGGGAAGGAGGCATCCATGTGGTTCGTGGCAATTGTGATTATGACAATGGTTATCCTGAACGTTTGGTTACCCAACTTGGGGACATTACCATTGCTCAGACGCATGGTCATTTGTATAATATCAATTTCACGTGGGATAGATTGGATTTATTTGCCCAAGAAGCAGATGCGGATATTTGCCTTTATGGGCATTTGCACCGCCCTGCCGCTTGGCGAAATGGTAAAACCATTTTTATCAACCCAGGAAGCGTGTCACAACCACGTGGCGATGTACAAGAAAAATTGTACGCCAAAGTTGAGATTACACAGGATATTATCAAGGTGACTTACTACACACGTCACCATGACCTTTACCCTGCACTTTCTAAGGAATTTGACAGATGATAGCAAAAGAATTTGAAGATTTTCTGATCAGCCATTTGGACCACTACCTCATTCCAGCAGATGAGTTAGCCATTTTTATTGATACGCATAATTCAGACCATGTTATGCTGCTGTTGGTCAATAATGGTTACTCTCGCGTGCCTGTTATTACCAAGGACAAGAAGTACGTGGGAACCATTAGCATCGCAGATATCATGTCTTATCAGGTCAAGCACCAGCTGACAGAATGGGAACTCAACCAGATGGATATTGGTCAAATGGTCAATACCAAAATCAAAACCATTCGCAAAGAGGCTGATTTGACTGGAATTATGCACTTGTTGGTGGATTATCCTTTCTTGCCAGTTTTAGATGATGACCAACAATTTTTGGGCATTATCACACGCCGCTCAATTTTAAAAGCGGTCAACAGCTTGTTGCACGATTTTACCAACCATTACACCATTACGCCAAAAGATGATGAAGAATGATATCACACGCTTTATAGCAAGTAAGCAACTGTCTGAGAGTTCTAAGAAGGCTTACTATTATGACTTGCAGCAGTTTGTTGAGGTGGTGTCTGGCAAAATCACACCTGAAAAATTGTCCTTGTATGAGCATTCCTTAGCAGACTTGAAAGTGTCGGCTAAAAAACGCAAACTATCAGCAGTTAATCAATTTCTGTATTTTCTGTATGAACAAGGCAAACTGGAGCGGTTTTATAAGCTGAACAATCAAGAAAAAATGGTAACTCAGCCAGCGGACTGTTCACTGTTAGATTACGGTTGTTTTTATCAGGAAACGAGCCAAAAAGCAGGGCAATTGATTGCCTTGTTGATAGTTGAATTGGGCTTGTTGCCTCAAGAAATTCAGCACTTAACCCCAGCCGATGTGGACAGTCAATTTGCGGTCTTGCGTCTGAAACGCTCTGGGATGGTGAGGATTTTGCAAGTGCCAGAACGGCTTTTGCCCTATTTAGTGGCACAATTGTCAGAAGGTCAGTATCTTTTTGACCATAAAGGAAAGCCTTATTCACGGCAATGGTTTTTCACTCAGCTCAAGGCTTTTTTAAGCACATACGGTTTTGAGACCTTATCCGCACAAGATTTACGGCAGCAGTACATTCTTCACCAAAAAGAGGCTGGCAAGTCTATTCTAGAAATCAGTAAGCAATTGGGGTTAAAAAGCCCGATAACATTAGAGAAATATTACACATCATAATGGATATTAAATTAAAAGATTTTGAAGGTCCTTTGGATCTGCTCTTGCATTTGGTGTCAAAATATCAGGTGGATGTTTATGACGTTCCGATTGTAGAGGTGATTGAACAATATTTGGCTTATATTTCGACCTTGCAAGCTATGAAGCTAGAAGTGGCGGGGGAGTACATGGTTATGGCGAGTCAGCTCATGCTCATCAAAAGTCGTAAGCTATTACCAAAAGTTGTGGAGCAAACGCCAGTAGAGGATGACCCCGAGCAAGAGCTTTTGTCGCAGATTGAGGAGTACCGTCGCTTTAAAGCCATCAGCGAGGAAATGTCTGCCCAGCACGACGAACGCTCTAAATTTTATTCCAAACCTAAGGAAGAGCTTATTTTTGAAGATGCAGTGCTAAATCATGACAAGACGGTTATGGATTTGTTTTTGTCCTTTTCGCAAGTCATGTCTGAAAAGCAAAAACGAATGGCAAGCACTCACACGGTCATTGAACGTGATGATTACCGTATCGAAGACATGATGATGACTCTTTCTGAGCGTTTGAATCAAACGCCGAGCCTATGTTTGGAGAGTATTTTTCAGGAATGTCAGACACGTTTGGAGATGGTGACGGTGTTTCTAGCGACTTTGGAATTGGTTAAGGTGCATGAAATCACGGTGGAACAAGACGAAACGTTTGGTAGTATTGTGGTGAAAAAGGCTGATAAACAGGTGCCATCTGATGCGTCAGCCATTTAAGAGGAGGCTATATGAATGATTTGGCACAATTAGAAGCGCTTCTTTTTGTGGCAGGAGAAGAAGGGCTGAGCTTGAGGTATTTGGCAGGAATGCTCCAGCTGACTCCTAGTCAGCTAAAAGAGCTCTTGCAGATCTTGGCTCAAAAATACGAGTCAGACGACACAACAGCCTTGTGCTTGATTGAAACGGCTGGACGTTATAAAATGGCTACCAAGGAGACATTTTCAGACTTGCTACGTGAATTTGCCAAGGCGCCTGTCAATCAGAGCTTGTCGCGTGCGAGTTTGGAAGTTCTGTCTATTATTGCCTATAAGCAGCCCATTACGCGTATTGAGATTGACGACATTCGTGGGGTCAATTCTAGCAGTGCGGTGAGTAAACTCTTGTCTTTGGGCTTGATTCAAGAAGCGGGGAAAAAAGAGGTTATCGGACGTCCCAATCTCTATGCCACAACAGATTATTTCTTGGATTTTATGGGGATTAATGACTTGACAGAATTGGTGGACGCCTCTCACATTGAGTTGGTGGATGAGGAAGTGTCGCTTTTTGGAGAAACAAAGCAGACAGATGACGCTTAGGCAGTCATTATTTTTGAGGATAGGAGTAATAGCATGAGAATTAATAAATACATTGCCCATGCAGGTGTTGCCAGTCGACGCAAAGCCGAAGAATTGATTAAGCAAGGCTTGGTGACATTAAATGGTCAGGTAGTGACAGAACTAGCGACCACCGTTAAAAATGGGGATAGAGTCGAAGTGGAAGGCACACCGATTTACAATGAAGAAAAGGTTTATTATGTGCTCAATAAACCGCGCGGGGTCATTTCAAGCGTGTCAGATGAGAAGGGACGCAAGACAGTTGTGGATTTGTTGCCTGATGTCAAAGAACGCATTTACCCTGTTGGGCGTTTGGACTGGGATACTACAGGTTTGTTGATTTTAACCAATGATGGGGATTTTACAGATGAGATGATCCACCCAAGAAATGAAATTGACAAGGTTTATTTGGCGCGTGTGAAAGGCATTGCGACCAAGGAAAACCTACGTCCTTTGACGCGTGGTGTGCTCATTGACGGTAAGAAAACCAAACCAGCTCGCTACAACATTATCAAAGTAGATCCTGACAAAAACCGTTCTGTTGTGGAATTAACCATTCATGAAGGACGCAATCATCAAGTCAAAAAGATGTTTGAATCTGTTGGGCTTTTGGTGGATAAATTGTCCCGCACACGCTTTGGAAATCTAGATGTGAGGGGCTTGCGTCCTGGGGAATCTCGCCGTTTGAATAAAAAAGAAATCAGCCAGCTACATAATTTAGCGGTGACTAAGACCAAATGATTAAAAAAAGCTTGATTGCTTTGGTGCGGGGCTATCAGAAATTCATTTCCCCACTGACCCCACCGTCTTGCCGCTATGAGCCGACCTGTTCTAGTTATATGATTGTGGCGATTGAAAAGCATGGCATTAAGGGTGTTTTGATGGGGATTGCACGTATTTTACGGTGCAACCCATTTGTCGAGGGTGGCAAAGACCCTGTCCCAGATTATTTCACCCTACACCGTCATAAAGATTTTCGTCATAACTAAGAAGCGACTTCAGGCCTGAGGTCGTTTTTTTTCTCCAAAAAAGCTCCCTTTTTGAAAGGGAGCGGTATGATTAGTATTTAGACCATGTTTTGGGGATGAAAAGCAGTAAGATTGGGAAAATCTCAAGACGTCCCGCAATCATGGCAAAGGACATGAGCAGTTTTGAAAAAGGACTGAAAATGTTGAAGGTTTGGTCGGTGCCAAGCAGTGGGCCGATGTTATTGAACGTTGAAGCCGCGGCACTGGCAACCACCATAAAGTCGCTATTATCAAGTGATAGGAAGAGTGTCAAGACAAGTAAACAGGTCACGTATAGCGACAGGTATTTTAAAACGCTGTGCTGGGTTTCCTTGTCCAGCGGCTGTTGATTAACATGAATGGTCATGACACGGTTAGGATAAAGACTTGAGAGCACTTGATTTTTGGAAATTTTCGTCAAAATCAAGGCGCGCATTACCTTAAAACCACCTGCAGTTGACCCAGCCGACCCACCGATAAACATCAGTATCAGAAGAATGACTTGCGAAAAGAGCGGCCAAACGGTTAAATCGGTGATACCAAAACCAGTGGTCGTGATAACATTGGATACTTCAAAGAAAGCAATCTCTAACCCTTTACCAGCACTGGCATAAAGTCCACTGACATTGAGCCAAATCAAAGCTGTTGCCACGATGATAATACTAATGTAGGTACGCAATTCTTCGTCCTTGAAAAAGGCTTTGAATTTACGCAAGAGCAAGAAGTAGTAAAGGTTGAAATTGATTCCGAAAAGCAGCACCGCGATAGAAACAATATTGGTAATGAGAGAGCTATGGTAGTGGGCGATGGAGTCGTTGTAAACGGCAAATCCCCCAGTCCCCGCACATCCCATGGCGGTAATCAGACTGTCAAACAGCGGCATTCCCACACCAACTAAAATAACGCAAATTACGGCAAACATACTGAGGTAGATGACGTAGAGAATTTGAGCGGTTTCCCTTAGTTTTGATACCACTTTACCAAAAACAGGTCCTGGAACTTCTGCTCGCATGACTTCAAGATGACTGTTCTTACTGTTTTCCATAATGGCAAGGGCAAAAACCAGAACCCCCATTCCTCCGATAAGGTGAGCAAAACTGCGCCAAAACAGCATCGAATGCGATAAGACGCTAACGTCGGGTAAAATGGTTGCCCCTGTCGTGGTAAAACCTGAACTCATTTCAAAGAAAGCATCGATAATGCTAGGAATTTGGCCAGATAGCACAAAAGGCAGAGCTCCAAAGAAGGACCACAAAATCCAACAAAGAGCGACAATCAACAGCCCTTCCTTGGTATAGATATGGTAATTTTGGGGTTTAAAAGCAATTCCAAGTAAACCGATAAGCAGTAAAATCGCAATCGTCATGATAATGCTACTGACCACGCGAGAAGGTTCATGGTAAATAAAAGCGACAACCAAAGGAACCAAAAGCAAACCAGATTCAATCAGGAGCAATTTGGATAGGAGGTAGCGAACCATACTTTTATTCATAACTACCTCGCTAACAAATCATAGATACGTGTCACATTTTTGAGAAATGTGACCACAACAATTTTGTCGCCAACTTGCAAGATGTCTTCACCAGTTGGGTAAATGGTTTTCCCCTTGCGGATAATGGCAGCAATCAAAATATCGTCTTTAAATTTAAGCGAAGAGAGACTCTTGCCAGCCATTTTATTGGATTCGCGGATTTCAAACTGCAAGGATTCGATGCGCCCATTAGCAATGTGGTGCATGGCATCAAGGTTTGAGTCTTGGGCGTTGACGCGTCCACGAATGAAGTGCATCATGGTGTCTACGGCGATATTTTTAGGTGTGACGATGCTTGAAAAACGGCTGGTATCGATGATTTCAAGCAAGCTAGTGCGATTGACCTTGGTAATCGTTTTTGGCACGCCTAAGGTTTCAAGGAACATTGACGTGATGATGTTTTCCTCATCGACTCCAGTCAAGGTAGCCACGGCATCAAAATTTTCCACACTTTCTTCTAGAAGAACGCTTTTTTCCGTACCGTCCCCTTGCACAACATGAACATGAGGAAATTCACGACTGAAAAAGGCAGCACCTTCAGGGTTATTTTCAATAATTTTTAAGCTTATGCGTGTATTTTTTAAGATGTTCAATACATAATAAGCAATGCGTCCAGCTCCGATAATCATCATGTTTTTGATGATTTTAGTTTTCACAGAATTATGGAATTGAATCATCTCGTTACGATTACCAGTGACAAAAATACGATCACCAAGACGTAGCGTGGTATCCCCGTCAGGGATAATAAGCTTGCCCTGACGCTCAATGGCACAGACCACCAAGTTTCCAAATTTCTTGCGGAATTGACTGATCGACAATTGGAACAACTTGCTGCCATCGGCAATGATAAATTCCATTAACATGACGCGCCCATTGGCAAAGTGCTCAACAGACAAGGCATTTGGAAAATCAACCGAATTGGCAATGTAGCGAGCCGTCAGCAATTCTGGATTGAGTACGAGGGAAAAGCCAAGAAAATCATTATCCTTGAAATAGGTGTTGGAATATTCTGGGTTTCGCACACGAACAACCGTTTCTTTTGCCCCCATTTTTTTAGCCAAGACAGCAGAAATCATATTGACCTCGTCTTTTGCCGTCAAGGCGATAAAAATATCACAGTTTCGAATATTGGCCTGTTCAAGAATTTTAAAGTTGGCACCATTGCCAACAATTCCCATAATATCATGGCGTTTGGTAACTTTTTTTAAAACAGACTCTTTTTCCTCAATTAAAATAACATCATGTTTTTCTTCTACTAAAGAACGGCAAAGGGCAGTTCCGACCTTACCTCCACCGACAACAATTATTTTCATCCTGAACCTCCGAAAAGTATCACTTCTATGATACTCCTTTTTTGTAAAAATTTCTAGACAAAACTGAAAGTCCCGATAAGCATTAGCACTCTACTGTTAGAATTGTTACAAATAGATAACACTTACCCAAAATACTTGCGAAATGAGAACAAGAGAACTATAATAAATCGTTATTTAGATTAAGGGAGAATTTCAATGTTTGAAAAGTTAAGGAATCTTTTTATCGGTTATCCATTGAAATCAGCTGGTGATTCCGATGAAGAGCATTTGTTGTCCAAGTCGCAGGCTTTAGCTATGCTCTCAAGTGATGCTTTGTCATCTATTGCTTATGGACCAGAACAAGTGATTTTGGTGTTGACAACCATTTCAGCGGCAGCTATTTGGTGGTCTTTGCCAATCGGGCTATTGGTTCTTGTCTTGTTAGCCAGTCTGACGATTTCTTACCAACAAGTAATTCATGCCTACCCCAAAGGTGGTGGGGCTTATATTGTTTCCACTGAAAATTTATCGCCCAGCATGGGCTTATTAGCTGGTGGAAGCCTTTTGATTGACTATATGTTGACCGTAGCGGTGTCTGTTTCTTCAGGAGCAGATGCCATCACCTCTGCCTTTCCAGCTTTCAAAAATTTCAATTTGGAAATTGCGATTGCCTTGGTATTGCTCTTGATGTTAATGAATTTGCGGGGCTTGCGCGAATCGGCTAGGTCCTTGATGGTACCTGTGTACCTCTTTATCATTAGCACCATGTTTTTGATTGTGTACGGTGCCTTCCAGATTGTAACGGGTCAATTGCCTTACCACGCAACAGCACACGTCGGTGTGGTGGTTCCTGGGGTATCCATTATCTTGTTATTAAGGGCATTTACAAGTGGTTCCGCCTCTTTGACAGGGGTTGAGGCTATCTCAAACGCAGTGCCATTTTTCAAAAAACCAAAAGAAAATAACGCTGCTGGTACCTTGGCTATCATGTCTTTGATTTTGGGAATCATGTTTGCAGGCATTACCTTCTTGAACTACTGGTTGGGGATTTTGCCTAATGCTCATGTGACCGTTTTAGCTCAAATTGCCAAGGAAATTTTTGGCGATTCTCTTGTGGGAAATGCTCTATTTTACGTTTTCCAATTATCTACAGCCTTGATTTTGGCCGTGGCAGCCAATACTGGTTTTTCAGCCTTTCCAATGTTGTCATTTAACATGGCTCGAAACAAGTACATGCCGCATCTCTTTATGGAAAAAGGGGCACGTTTAGGTTATTCAAACGGTATCATCACTCTAGCCGTCGGTGCGATTGCCTTGTTATTCATTTTCAATGGTTCAACCGAACGTCTCATTCCACTTTACACCATTGGGGTCTTTATTCCATTTGCCTTGTCACAAACGGGCATGGTTGTTCACTGGAAACGCAAAATTGGTAAGGGCTTTTTGAGGCACTCTTTAGCTAATGTTTTAGGGGCTATCATTTGCTACGTCATCATTTTAATTCTGCTTATCTTTAGATTAAATGAGATTTGGCCATTCTTCCCAATCATTATTGCCTTGATGATTTTGTTTTATTCTATTAAAAATCACTACAACAACGTGGCCATGCAATTGCGTTTGACAGAGGATGTGACCAACGTTCATTACGATGGCAATACCGTCTTGATTTTAGTGGGAAATCTAACCCAAGCCAGCATTCGTGCCATCAATTATGCCAAAAGCATTGGGCAAACCGTCGTTGCTATGCACGTGTCCACCCTTGAAACCAAGCAAAAAGACTTGGAAATTGAAAAAGAATTTAAAACCTATTTCCCAGAAGTGACCTTTGTCAATATCGAATCCAATTACCGTGATATTGTTAAACCGACCATGTTGTTTGTCAACAAGATGAACCGTGAAGCCCAAAAACAAAACCACACCATGACGGTCATCATTCCAAAATTTATTCCAAAACACAGCTGGCAAAACGTTCTTCACAACCAAATGAGCCTACGCTTACGTGCCCGCTTGCGTTGGTATGAGGATATTATCATTGCCACTTATTCTTATCATTTGAAAAAATAGAGCCTTATCTTTGAAAAAGACTGGTAAAAAAGGCTATAAAATCTTATCAAATCCGTTGACTTTACAGGGCAAAGTGTTATAATAGTTAGCGAAGATTCGTTAGTTTAAATCAAACCTGTTATGATTTAAGTTAATGAACCACCACCAACCACATTGTTTGCTGAGCGCGACTCCGAGCAGTGTGGTTTTCTTTTTATGTCAAAATGAAGGGGAAATCTATGAATATCGAAGAATTGGATTATCACGAAGAAGGTAGCAAAGCGATTAACCATGTCGTGCTTTTTCAACCTCAAATCCCGCAAAATACAGGAAATATCGCAAGAACCTGTGCCGCGACCAACGCTCCCTTGCACATCATTCGTCCTATGGGATTTCCCATTGACGACCGCAAAATGAAGCGTGCAGGACTTGACTATTGGGACAAGCTGGACGTGACCTTTTACGATAGTTTGGAAGAATTTTTGGATAAATGCGATGGAGAATTGCATTTAATTAGCAAATTTGCTGACAAGGTGTATTCGGACGTTGATTACAATGACGGCAAGCACCATTATTTCCTTTTTGGACGTGAAGATAAAGGCTTGCCAGAATCCTTTATGCGTGCCCATGCGGATGAAGCCTTGCGTATTCCCATGAATGATGAGCACGTTCGCAGCCTTAACTTGTCTAATACCGTCTGCATGATTGTCTATGAAGCCCTTCGCCAACAATCCTTCCCAAGCCTTGAATTGAGCCACACATATGCACATGACAAATTAAAATAACCCTGTAAGATAGCTAGTTCTAGCTATCTTTTTTTTCTGTCACATCTATTGCGTCAGGGGCGTTTTTTTGTTATGCTAAAGATGTCTTCAGGGCAGGGTGAGATTCCCGACCGGCGGTGCTTTGTGTCGCAACAAAGCGAAAAGTCCGCGAGCTACGTGAAGTAGTTGACCTAGTGCGATTCTAGGACCGACAGTATAGTCTGGATGGGAGAAGACCAAGGATTAGCTACGCTTTTTTGGTGTCGCTTAATACCTTAGTGCTTCTTTCAATTTGAAAAAATTGGAGGAATTTTTTATGTTTAACACAATGTCTAGGACAAGAAAACTGTCGTATATTGCCATTTTATCAGCCCTTTCCTTTTTGCTGATGTATGTGCAATTTCCTTTAATTCCAGCAGCAAGCTTTTTGCAGTTTGATTTTTCCATTATGCCTATTTTGATAGGCTTGGTGGTTTTGGATTTAAGAAGCGCTATGTGCATTTTAGTGCTGCGGACCTTTTTAAAGCTCTGGCTTAATAATGGGGGCATTTCCAGTCTGATTGGCTTACCCATGAATGTGGTGGCTCTTGGTGTGTTTGTCTTAGCCTTGGCTTTGCTGTGGAATAAGAAACGAACAACTAAAAATTACATCATTGCCTCTGTTGTAGGAACACTTGGTTTGACAGCTGCCATGTTCTGCTTAAATTATATCTATGCCGTGCCATTTTACGCCATGTTTGCGAATTTTGATATTCAGGCTGTTTTGGGACTGGGCAATTATTTATTTGCTATGGTTATTCCGTTTAACCTCATTGAAGGGGTGATTTTCTCGGTTTGCTTTTTCCTTTTGTACCGATGCATCACCTTTCTTAAACTCTAACCCATTTTTTGTGGTATAATGACTCTTATGATGAAACATAAACAATCTTATTTTCTAGGTGGCTCATTTGCATTAGTCCTTTTCATGATGCTAGGCTACTTGGTGAAATTTTACCCAGCAGATTTAGTCCGTATTGATGCTGATATTCAAATCGCTTTGCGTGCGGATTTGCCTCGGCACTGGATCGCATTTTTCAAAATCATTACCAACTTTGGGCATGAAATCTATATCTTTATCTATGTTTTTGCCCTCGCTTCTCTCTTTTATGTTTGGAAGAAATGGAAGATGGAAGCTTTCTTATTGGTTGGTAACCTCTTGTTGATGGGCGTTTTATCAACAGGTTTTAAATACCTTTACAACCGCCCACGTCCAGATATTCCTTATCTTATTGCCAAGCCAATGGGAGCTTCATTCCCAAGTTGGCACGCAGCAGCAACCATGGTTGTTGCCCTTAGCTTGGTCGTTATTGTCAACCAACACCTAACACAGACCTTTGCTAAACGTTGCTTGCAAGTGCTATTCATCGCCTTGGCTTTTGCCACTGCCTTGTCACGCATTTATCTAGGGGTACACTACCCATCAGATATCTTGGGTGGCTGGCTCTTAGCCTTTACTATCGTTTTATTCGTCTATCCTTTTTATGCCGAAAAACGATTTGAATGGCGTTTCCAAGGCAAACAAGATTAAAAAACATCATAAGATGGAAAGACCTTTTGGGTCTTTTTTCGATGAATTAAAGTAAGCAATAAGAGTTTGTTTGTTTTTTGTAAAATGTTATAATAGGTGCTATGAAAAAACGTTATAATACATTAAATGATTATTATCGTCAGCTTTTTGGGGAGAAGATTTTCAAAGTTCCCATTGATGCGGGCTTTGATTGTCCCAACCGTGATGGAACGGTAGCCCACGGTGGGTGTACTTTTTGTACGGTATCGGGTTCAGGTGATGCCATCGTTGCCCCTGAGGCACCGATTCGCGACCAATTTTATAAAGAAATTGATTTTATGCATCGTAAATGGCCCAGCGTTCAGAAATATTTGGTGTATTTTCAAAATTTCACCAACACCCATGATAGGGTTGAAGTGATTCGAGAGCGTTACGAGCAAGCCATCAATGAACCTGGCGTGGTCGGTATTAACATTGGGACTCGTCCAGATTGTTTGCCAGATGAAACCATTGCTTATTTGGCGGAATTGTCTGAGCGCATGCATGTGACTGTTGAGCTAGGCTTACAGACCACTTATGAAAAAACGTCCCAGCTCATCAACCGAGCCCACACTTACCAATTGTACGTGGAAACGGTCAAACGCCTACACCAACAAGCTCCCAAGGTGGAAATCGTGTCGCATTTAATCAATGGCTTGCCAGGGGAAACGCCTGAGATGATGCTGGAAAATGTCAGACGTTGCGTGACGGATAACGATATTGACGGCATTAAACTGCATTTATTGCATCTCATGACCAATACCAGAATGCAACGCGATTATCACGAAGGGCGTCTGAAATTGCTCTCAATGGACGAATATGTCCAAATCATTTGCAATCAGTTGGAAATCATTCCAAAATCTATCATCATTCACCGAATTACGGGTGATGCCCCGCGCGATATGCTTATTGGGCCAATGTGGAGCCTTAAAAAATGGGAAGTTTTAAACGCCATTGACGAAGAAATGGAGCGCCGAGGCAGTTATCAAGGCTGCAAGCTAGAAAATCAAGAGGTGTCTGTATGATAAAACGTCCTTTGCAGGTGTCACATGCCTTTTTGGCGGAAGTTTTAGATAAAGAAGCCATTGCTGTGGATGCAACCATGGGAAATGGCAATGACACAGCCTTTTTGGCTGGCTTGTCAAAAAACGTTTATGCTTTTGATATTCAAGAACAAGCCCTAAAAAGTACGGCCCAGCGTTTGGAAAAAGCAGGTATCTGCAATGCCCACTTGATTTTAGCGGGGCATGAGCAGGTGGACCAGTACGTCACAGAGCCTATCCGTGCGGCTATTTTCAACTTGGGTTATTTACCAAGTGCTGATAAAACAGTGGTTACAAAGCCCGACACAACCCTTGTGGCTATTGAGAAAATCTTGGCCCAGCTCGAAGTTGGCGGTCGCCTAGCCATCATGATTTATTATGGACATGAGGGCGGTGACCAAGAAAAAGATGCTGTGTTGCACTTTGTGCAAAACCTTGACCAAAGGCTCTTTACAGCGATGTTGTACCAACCATTAAATCAAATCAATCAACCACCTTTTCTTGTGATGATTGAAAAATTAAAGAAAGTGAAAGAGGACTAATTTATGCACCCCCTAACGGTTCATGAAACCATTCAGCGTATGCACCAAAAATACTTGGAAACAGAAACGCCAACCGTTTACACTTTAGAAGAAGTGAGCGACCGTGTTTTGCTTATCAAAAGAAGATTGGCAAACTTGGAAAAAGAGCGCTGCATTTGCTTGAGAGAGGGCAGAGATGTCACACGAATTGACCAAAAAATTGCCAAACAAAAGGAACAATTTATGGTGAATTGTTTGCAAAAATAAGAATCAGAGGTGATGGTTATCGAGAGTTCTATCTTACTTATCGCATTTTTCTTAATGCTGATTGTATCTAATATCATCAATCGTCTATACCCTAAAATTCCCTTGCCTTTTATTCAGATTGTCTTGGGAATTTTGGTGGGTGTTTTAGCTAGAGAAAGCACATTAACACTCAATTCGGAGCTGTTTTTGGCTTTGGTTATTGGTCCGCTGAACTTTTGTGAGGGGCAAGAAAGTGATGTCATGACCTTTGTCAAATACAAGTCCATCGTGGCTTATTTGATTTTGCCAACGGTGTTTATCACCATGTTGACCGTTGGTTATGTGACTGGAAAATTATTGCCAGTTGATATTCCCTTGGCAGCTAGTTTTGCCTTGGGAGCTGCTTTAGCCCCAACAGATGCCGTCGCCTTTCTTTCCATTGCCAAACGGTTTAAATTTCCCAAACGAGTGGAGTCTATCCTGACCCTAGAAGGGCTCTTAAATGACGCCAGCGGTTTGATTTCCTTTGAATTTGCCGTTGCGGCTTTGATGACGGGAACCTTTTCGTTGCTTACGGCGAGTTTTAGCCTCTTTTGGGCTATTATCGGCGGTATTTTAGTCGGTATCTTATTTGCCTTGCTAAACCGTGGTGTTTTGTCTTTCCTTGAAAAGATTGATATTGCAGACGTGACAGGGGCGCTGTTGCTAGAATTATCCCTGCCAATTGTGTCTTATTTTGTTGCCAGTCTTTTTGGGGTGTCAGGTATCATCGCCGTGGTTATTGCGGGGTTATCTCAAGCCCGCCGTTTCAAACGCATTCGGCTATTTGATGTTGAGTTGGACCGCGTTAGTCAGATTATTTGGGAAACAGTCAGCTTTATGCTAAACGGCTTGGTTTTTACGGTCTTTGGTTACGAATTAACCCGCATCGTTGAGCCAGCCTTGGTCAATCCTCTAGTCAACAATTACCGTTTGCTGGCTATCGTTTTGACGGTGACGGTCTTGCTCTTTTTAGTGCGTTTTGTGATGATTAGCCTTTACTATGCTTTTCATTACCGTACCATGGTGCGTTCGCTAAGAGCAGCAATCAGAGAAATTCTCCTTTTGACCTTTTCAGGTGTTAAAGGAACGGTATCTATGGCGACCATTTTGCTTTTGCCACAATTCAACGCTTATGCTTACAGTTTGATTTTGTTTACCGTAGCAGCGGTTACCTTATTGAGTTTTGTGACGGGCTTGGTGGTTTTACCTTATCTTGCTCAGAGTTCAGATGGTGAAGAAAAGACCGATTACCTCACGCAAATCGCCATTTTGCACGAGGTGGTGCAAACCTTGGAAGATGATTTGAAAAACACTAAAGACGAAGACAAAGGAGCCCTGTATGCCGCTATTGACAATTACAATAGCCGTATCAAGCACTTGGTTTTGGAACAAGAACCCACGAGTGTCAAACGGGAATTGGTGTATTTGCGTTTGATGATTTTAGGAATTGAAAGTGACGGTTTGGAACATGCCTTTTCAGAAGGCCGCATTGAGTTGGTGGAATACCGCTTGTACCAACGTTATTTGCAAAATCTAGAACGTCAAATCAACCGTGGTTTCATCTCGACCTTTACGTATTTCTTTACCATTAGCATGCGAGGCATTCGCCGTTTGATTCGGGAAAGTTTGAGCTTGTGGCCGACCTTGCGTCGTTTCTTGTCAGGGCAGCCAAGAGAAATTCGCTTGACCGAAGAAAATCGAGAACGCCTGACTGAACTCTACCTCAGCAATACCGAATTGGTGCTAGAAGGTCTGCAAGATTTGGAAGGGGTTTACAACAGCGATTTGATTGCCTTTATGAAACGCTCTCGCTTGCAGGAAGTCGAAATCATCGAAACAGGTGTTTTTGTCGAACGTGTTATCGCCCATATGCGCTCAGACAATATTGATGAAATGTTGCGTGGCTATTATTTGGAGCGAAAAGTCATTGCGGAGTACGAAAGCCGTGGGGACATTACCCCAAGTTATGCGACCTTTTTACGCCGCAATGTTAACAAACTTGAAAGTTATTCCCTCAAAGATGACCTAGCCGAACCTTATAATCACGTTATTATTCAGTAATGATTACATAAAAAATAAAATATGTTATAATATAATCACTGTATTATTTTGATGCAGTGATTTATTCATATTAGTTTTTGAAGAACAGGAGTACATGTAATATGGAAGACCCCAGTCAGAACTTAGCGTTACAATTTGTTTTATTATTGATTTTGACGCTCCTAAATGCCTTTTTCTCAGCTTCTGAGATGGCTTTAGTTTCCCTAAACCGTTCCCGTGTTGAGCAAAAAACAGCAGAAGGCGACCGGAGATATACAAGATTATTGTCTGTTCTGGACAATCCCAACAATTTCTTATCAACCATCCAAGTTGGTATTACCTTTATTGGTCTGCTCCAAGGTGCGAGCTTGTCAGCTTCTCTAGGAAGTGTGATTGCGTCTTGGTTTGGTAATTTTGTTTGGGCCCAAACGGCAGGTAGTGTGATTTCACTTGTCTTTTTGACCTATATTTCCATTGTTCTTGGTGAGCTTTACCCTAAACGAATTGCCCTCAACCTCAAGGAAAATTTAGCGGTTGTTTCTGCCCCAGTCATTATCTTAATAGGAAAAATTGTAAGTCCGTTTGTTTGGCTACTCTCAGCATCAACCAATCTCTTGTCGCGTCTGACTCCAATGCAATTTGACGATGCAGATGAGAAGATGACCCGTGATGAGATTGCTTATATGTTGTCTAATAGTGAAGAAACGTTAGGCGCAGAAGAAATTGAGATGCTCCAAGGTGTTTTCTCTTTGGATGAATTGATGGCGCGTGAAGTGATGGTGCCCCGTACCGACTCCTTCATGATTGACATTAACGACGATACCCAAGACAATATTCAAGAAATTCTGAAACAAAACTTTTCACGTATCCCAGTCTATGACGACGATAAGGACAAGATTATCGGTATCTTGCATACCAAACGTTTGTTAGCTGCTGGTTTTTGCGATGGATTTGACAAAGTGGATTTGCGTAAGATTTTACAAGAACCTTTGTTTGTTCCAGAAACTATCTTTGTGGATGATTTGTTGCGTCAATTGCGTAATACCCAAAATCGAATGGCTATCTTGCTAGATGAGTACGGTGGGGTTTCTGGTTTGGTCACCTTAGAAGACCTTCTTGAAGAAATTGTCGGTGAAATCGATGATGAAACCGATATGGCTGAACAATTTGTTCGCGAAATTGGTGACAATACCTATATTGTTCTTGGGACAATGACTCTAAACGAGTTTAACGATTATTTTGATGTGCAGCTAGAAAGCGATGATGTGGATACCATTGCTGGTTTCTACCTGACAGGTGTGGGCAATATCCCAACCCAAGAGAGTCGTGAAACCTTTGAAATCGACACCAAAGAAAAACATATTGCTATTACCAACGATAAAGTGAAAGATGGCCGTGTCACGAAATTGAAGGTTGTCTTTTCTGATATAGAACAGAGTATTGAAGAAGACTAAGCTAAACCTTAGTCTTTTTTCTTATGAAAATGCTATAATAATATTAGAAAAACGGTTACAAAGGAAATGACAATGACAGAAATAGATTATGGTAAAGTAACAGGAATGGTGCATTCCACAGAGAGTTTCGGTTCTGTTGATGGGCCAGGGGTTCGATTTGTGATTTTCATGCAGGGCTGCAAGATGCGCTGCCAGTATTGCCACAACCCTGATACCTGGGCAATGGAAACCAACAAATCAAGAGAACGCACGGTTGATGATGTGTTAGAAGAAGCCCTTCGTTACCGCCATTATTGGGGGAAAAATGGAGGGATTACTGTTTCTGGTGGTGAGGCTATGTTGCAAATTGATTTTGTGACGGCTCTCTTTACCAAGGCTAAAGCTATGGGGATTCATTGTACCTTGGATACGTGTGGATTTAGTTTTCGCGATACGCCAGAATACCACGAGGTTGTGGATAAGTTGTTAGCAGTGACAGATTTGGTCTTGTTGGATTTGAAGGAAATCAATCCCAAACAACACATCGTGGTGACGCGTCAACCTAACACTAATATTTTAGCCTTCGCACGCTACTTGTCTGACAAGGGAGTGCCAGTGTGGATTCGCCATGTGCTAGTACCTGGCTTGACGGATTTTGATGAGGATTTGATTGAGCTAGGAAAATTTGTCGCGACGCTGAAAAATGTGGATAAGTTTGAAATCTTGCCTTATCATACCTTGGGTGAGTTTAAGTGGCGTGAATTGGGGATTCCTTATACCCTTGAAGGCGTCAAACCGCCAACCAAGGAACGCGTCCAAAATGCCAAAGAATTGATGCACACCGAATCTTATACCGAGTACATGAAACGCATCCACCAATGAGATATTGACATTGCCTCAAAACTTTGATAAGTTATAGCATAAGGTGAAAAAAGCATGAATAGTTACAAAGTTTTAAAATTTGATGAGGCCTTTGTTTACCTGATTCAAGATGGTAAGATTAAAAAAGTGGCGCGTGATTTATTTGATTTTGATATTAAATTGGGTGATACGGTTGATTATATTCAAGATGGAGATATCGTAGTGGTTTTGCCTAGCCAAAAAGCCACAGATGAGGTTGTGGATGACGAGGCTTCGACCAAATCAGCTCTTTTACAGGGCATTTTGAACCTCTTTTTAGAAACCCTAGCCATCCACAATAATGATTTGGGCAATCTCAAGAAAATCTTTTCGCAGTTGCTCGTAACTCTCTTTATGGCGTGGAGTTTAATTGGCGTCATTTTGATTGAGTTTTTGCTGCTGCTAGAATCGCTTATCGTTTTTGTATGGTGGTTATTGGTCAAGGGCGTTCGGAGTTTGCATTTGGTGGATAACAGCCGACGCTACATGGCTTACCGTAAGGAAAAGAAAGCCACACAAAATCGTGAAAACCGCGAGGAAGAAGAACGTTTGTTGCGTTTGGCTTTGGCACAAGAAAAAACCAAACAAACAGAAACTAAAGCTACCGATGACGCTTCAGCTTCTGAAGAACAAGCACCAACTTCCAAAGAGGACACAGAGGAAAACTAAGAACTTCTATAGTCAGAGAATTACTGACCTAGGAGTTTTTTCTTTTGTTGCAACCTTCTAGGAAGTTGAAAGTATTACGCCTCGCATATAGCCTTTTTTGCCTTTTTTTGCTAAAATGAGAGAGAAGTAAAATAATAATGATGAGGTAGAAAACATGTCTAAAATTTTAGTTTTTGGTCACCAAAATCCAGACTCTGATGCTATCGGTTCATCAGTTGCTTATGCATATTTGAAACGTGAACTTGGTGTTGATGCTGAAGGTGTTGCCCTAGGCACTCCAAATGAAGAAACTGCTTTTGCTTTAGACTACTTTGGCGTAGAAGCACCACGCGTTGTGGAATCTGCAAAAGCTGAAGGGGCTGACCAAGTTATTTTGACAGACCACAACGAATTCCAACAATCAATCTCTGATATTCGTGACGTTGAAGTTATCGAAGTTGTTGATCACCACCGTGTTGCAAATTTTGAAACAGCTAACCCACTTTACATGCGTTTAGAACCAGTTGGTTCAGCTTCATCAATCGTTTACCGCCTATACAAAGAAAATAACGTTGTTATTCCTAAAGAAATGGCTGGTTTGCTTTTGTCTGGTTTGATTTCAGATACCCTTCTTCTTAAATCACCAACAACTCATGCCACAGACCCAGCTGTTGCTGCTGACTTGGCAGAAATCGCAGGTGTAAACCTTGAAGAATATGGTTTGGCTTTGCTTAAAGCTGGTACAAACTTGGCAACAAAATCTGCTGAAGAATTGATTGACATTGACGCCAAAACATTTGAACTTAATGGAAACCAAGTTCGTGTAGCACAAGTTAACACAGTTGATATTAACGAAGTTCTTGAACGCCAAGCAGAAATCGAAGCAGCTATTACAGCAGCAAATACTGCAAATGGTTACTCTGACTTTGTACTTATGATTACTGATATTCTTAACTCAAACTCAGAAATCTTGGCACTTGGTTCAAACATTGGCAAAGTTGAAGCTGCCTTCAACTTCAAACTTGAAAATAACCACGCATTCCTTGCAGGTGCTGTTTCACGTAAAAAACAAGTTGTCCCACAATTAACAGAAAGCTTCAACGCTTAATTAATAAGGGATAATAAAAAGGTGACGTGAGTCGTCTAAAAATCTTAGAATTTTATATTAAAACTAAAGTGAGATAATTATTGTATCTCACTTTTTTTCTAAGTTTGTCTAGTCTAGTGATTTTGTTATTTCTAAAAAGTTATTATAATCCATTCAGAAGAGCATTTGTTATGATACAATGAGTACAAAACGAAAGAAAAATGAGGGATTATTATGAAAAAGTTTGTTTTATTTTTTTCTTGCCTATTATTAGTAGGATGTCATCAGGAATCAAATGATACTAAAACAACCACGCAAAGTAGCGAAAAAATACAAACTTCTAGCAGCAGTAGTAATGTATCCTTGCAGGAAGAGAATAAAGATTATAGTGAATGGTACCTAAACTATAAGTATTATTATGTTCAATCTAATACCTCATCATTAATGTTTGGCGGATTATCATTGAATAATGATGGAACAGTAATCTTATATAGATCTGGCGCTGAACTAATGGCTTATAATCAAGGAAATCCTTTGGAAGGAAAGTACACAATCGAGGAGTATGAAGAACCAGATTCTATCCAAACCTATATCACTTCGGGAAATATGACTGTAAATGGTGAAGAACCAAGCCGAACAGAAGTT
Organism: Streptococcus alactolyticus; assembly: GCF_042649785.1. NCBI lineage: Bacteria > Bacillati > Bacillota > Bacilli > Lactobacillales > Streptococcaceae > Streptococcus > Streptococcus alactolyticus. The sequence continues at coordinate 74,278 of NZ_JBHRZX010000006.1, forward strand.
ATGCCGAGTATTAAGATTGTAATTAATATTTCTTCTGAAGACATTCAGCGAGTTAATGGTACAGTTGAATTTTCAGAAGATCAAACGACAGAGGTATTATATGGCTATACCAATGATGAAGGAAATAAAGTATTGACAACAGGAAAAGGAAATCAGTCAGCAATACAGGTTTATTTTCACGGAAAACCTAATAAAACAGAATATGTTGTTAATGCAGATGAGGTAAATTTGCGTTCTAAACCAAGCTTAAATTCCGATATTATTGATTCAAGACGAAAGGGTGATATTATCCAAGTATCTGATTGCGTTAATGGTGATAAGTATAATGATATTTCAAGTTGGTGGGAAGTATCTGTTGATGGAAAAATATGTTATGTTTGGTCGGGTGCGCTACAAATAAAATCAGCATATGATTATGAACAACAATCTGTAAATGATATTGATTTATCTGCAATCAGTAAAGGTGATTATGAATCGTTAGTGGGAACATGGGTTAATGGTAGAGGTGATACTCTTGTCATTCAAGCAGATGGATCTGTTGTCAGTACAGTAAGCGGAAGGACGGGCGAAGGAAGTTTGGGAGGTGCTTTTAGATATGAAAGTGATGGTGTTCCTTATATTGGAATGAGTAATGGCTATATGGGAGGTTTAATAGCATTACTTAAGATTGGTTTTAAAACAGAAGGTGACAATTCAGATACTTCTAAACCACGAATTGTACCAACACAGAATGGTGTGTATAATTTATCGAGTGATGCTTATTATTATCGTCAATAATAATGTAATATTTTTATAGGAGTATTAAGGAAAGGTCAGTTTATGAAAAAGTTTGTTTTACTAGGCATAATGGTTTTATTATTGTCAGGGTGTTCTAAAAAGAGTGATAGTCGAAGTGTAAGTGGTAGTTGGAACACAAACTCGAGTGAGACGATTAGTTCTAGCAGTTCAACTGTATCACAGACAGAAAGTAATGAGGAAGTAACAAGTAATAATAGTATTTATGACGTTGTACTAGAGAAACTTAGAAATGATACCAGTGAGAGCCCTGCGACACATTATGCTTATTATGATATTGATGGAAATGGACAGGATGAACTATTTTCTGGACGGTATTGGGAGTCTACGGGAACAATTGAATTCGCCGCTCTTTATTATGATAATAACGGTGTTGCTGATTATTTGGCACAAAGTTATGTTGCGTCAGCTGGTGGTTATAGAGAAGCTGCAAATATTTATACAGATGGAACGGTTATTACAGCTAAGTGGATGTCAACAGGAACTCAAATGGAAGACACTCAATATCAACTAAGAGCAGACAATAGAGGTGTTGATGTAATAAAAAATGCTAATGTACCTATTGGGAGAGATGTAGAGTTGTCGGATTACTTTGACATCAAGGGGAAAAAAGAGTTTGATTTTAGTATTTTGGATTGGCAACCTTTGGCATCAGAACAGACTTCTTCAGGTGATTTAAATATTGACCAGATACTTAATGGAGATTATACATCATTAGCTGGAACATGGAAAAATGGTAGGGGGCAAACTTTTGAATTTAGTGATGAAGGAATGCTTGAAGGAATGAATATTAGTTCGCCACGAGAAAGTTCTTATGGAACAGTTATCTTAGCATGTGGTGCAGCTAACGGTGCACCCGGTGGATTTGCTATTGAAGTTTACCCTACTGGTGTCAAAAATCCCAAAGGAGATCATTCGGATTCTTCCCAACCAAGGTTGATTGCTGGGCAACAATTTATTGACTTTCCTGCAGAAGCATATTATTATAGAGAATAACAAAACAAAAGCAAACGAATCGTTGGTTTGATTGGTTTGCTTTTTATTTTTGGGATGTTATTCTTGATCACGGATAAAGGTGAGGGTTTGGTCTTTGGATAATTCTGGTGAGAATTGGAAGCCGTCAAAGGTTAGGTGTTTGATTTGCTCAATGGTTTCAATTTGTTTTTCAGCCATTAGTGAGACCAAACGACCACGTCCTTTTTTAGAAATGGTTGAATGAACTTTTGGCTTTCCGTTTCTATTTTCCATAAAGACAATTTTAACTATGCGTTTGCGGATATTTGGAGAGAAAACTTGCTCAAATTCTGATGACAGTAATGAAATGATGAGTTCGTCATCTTGGACTTCTTCGTCGTATTGTTGTCTCCAAAATTGTTTTAATGATGTGTTGTCAATCTTGAGATTTCCTTGAAAATCAAGGCGATGTGGTGCGATTAACGTCATGGGACTGATTAAGCCGTATAAGGCAGTAGCGATACGAAGGTGGTTATCAAGATAATGTCGCTCCGATTCGGTTACCTGAGTTCGTTTCATATACCGATACATGAGACCGTCATATAATAGCCATGCGTGGTAGGTTTTGGCTTCCCCGTCAGCAAGACGTTTCCAGCGCAGCCATTCTTGGTCAGCCTTGTTGGAATTAATTTTGTAAAAGTTGGCCAAGTCATCAACAGCGTATTCGCGTATGATTTTGAGAACTGTTTGACTCATAGGAGTTAGGTTTTGACTTGGAAAAGCATCTTGGTTGGTATGTAATTCTTTGGCGTTAGGAATTAATATTTTCATACTGGCATTATAGCATATCACTAGAGCGTGCTACAATGTTTCGGTTTAAGTGAGAAAGTTTTACAGCCGTCAGGCTGGTTTTTTGTTATAATAAGGCTATGACTATTCAGGAATTGCAGGCGGGGGATTTGCTTTTTGTGAAGGATGCGTCCGACCTGTCACAAGCTATTCAAGAGGCAACAGGAAAGTATAGCCATGTTGCCATTTATTTTGACCACATGATTTACCATGCCACGAGAGATAAGGGCGTGATTAAGGAAGATTTGGCGGCTTTTTTAGCCAGTCATTCGCAGGCAATTGCCGTCTATCGCTATCCGCAAATAAACGTGGAAAAGGTCTTTAGGGCTGCGGAAAATTTACTCGGAAAGCCTTACAATGACAGCTTTTACCCCGACAATGATGCTTATTATTGCTCACAATATATTGCTAGTATTCTGCCTATTTTTCCCCCTATCCCCATGCAGTTTGGTGATGGCAATCAAGAGATTTCCCCTTTTTGGCAGGCTTATTATGATAAACTTGGGCTTGCTGTGCCATTCAATCAACCTGGGACCAATCCCAGCCAATTAGCACAGTCTAAGCTATTACACTATGTAGGAGAATTGATATGATTCGTATATTTAATCCAGATAAATGGACTCGACAAGCTTTTTTTAAAGACTTGGTAGCTTTTTTGTACCAGCACGATGATGTGACCTTGCGTCAGATAAAGGCGGCATTTCCCGAGGTGACCAAAATTGACCGTTTGTTGGAGGAGTACATTCAGGCAGGGTACATTATCCGTGAAAATAAACGCTACACGATTGGTTTGGACTTGTTAGAGGATGTGGCTTGTGTGAGCTTAGATAGTCAGGTTTTTGTGGATGACCAAAGCGAGGTTTTTGCTGAGCTTATGGCGCTGCGTTTTGAAACCGAACTAGCCAATACAACCAACGACTTGGTTGTGCGAGAAGAAACAGGTATTGCACGAGATGACTTGACCTTGGCCAATTACTTTTTCAAGCTGGATGAGAATTTGCCTCTTTCAGCTGCCCAAAAGCCGCTCTATGATTTGTTAGGGGATGTCAATCCTCAGTATGCCTTGAAATACATGACAACATTTCTCTTAAAATTTGCACGCAAGGACGAGGTGGCCCAAAAACGCCCTGATATTTTTGTCACAGCCTTGGAGTTATTGGGTTACATTCACAAAAATGACCAAGGCAAATATGTCTTAAAGATGCTTTTTGACACGGAAAATCTTCTATTGATTAGCAAAGCCTAAAGAAAATCCCTAGACCGAGATGGTTTAGGGATTTTATGCTGTTTTTGACATGAGGTAGAGGAAATAAGGCGCTCCGATGATGGCAACGACGATGCCTGTGGGAATGCCTGTTCCAACTAAGAAAATACGGCCAAGGGTATCGGCGATTAGGAGCAATAGCATTCCCATTATCATGATGGCAGGTAGGCTAACGCGGTGGTCGCTGCCTAGAAAGCGGCGCGTGATGTGTCCAGCCAGTAAGCCAACAAAGGTGATATTGCCAACGAGTACCACGCTAATGGCAGATAAGGCTGTGGCTAATACGAGAATATAGAAGCGTTCTCGTTTCAGATGTAATCCCAAAGCTAGTGCGCTTTCTTCGTTTAGGGTCATGATGTTTAAAGCGTAACTACGGCTGTAAGTTGCCAGCCAGATGAGAATGAGCAGCGGCGCCAAAATTGTCAGCGTTTGCCAATTGCCGCCAGTCACCTTCCCGCTTAACCAAGAAACGATGTAGTCCGTTTCATTTGGGTCAAGTTGGTCCATGACAGCCACCATCACACCAGACAGCAGACTGGAAATCCCCACCCCTGCAATAATAAGGCGTGTTGGATTGATGGGCTGATTTTTCCGATAAGATACGAGATAAACGATGCAAATGGTTAGCATCCCGCCTAGCATGGCAAAGCATGGCATAAGTGCAATAACCAGTGGATGACTCGTGTCTAACAATCCAATCATCAGAGCAATGACCAGCCCAGCGCCTGTATTGATGCCCAAAATACCTGAGTCTGCCAAGGGATTTCGCGTCAGCGTTTGCAATAATACCCCTGCCAAAGCCAGCGAGGCACCTCCCAGCAAACAAGCCAAAATACGTGGCAAACGGATGTCTAAAACGATGAGTGAAGTGGTTGGATCGGCCTGCCCTAAAAAGACTTGGAGGACGTCGCCAAAGGACGAATGCGCATACCCAAGCGACAAAGATAGGAGGAAGGCTAGGACGAGCAAGACGCTTAACAAGATAAAATGACGAGCAGTAGGTCGTTTTGCAGTCATGCTTGTTCTCCTTTTCTAACCAACCATAAAAAGCAAGGCAAGCCGATGATGCTGATGATAGCGCTGAGTGGCGTTTCAGCAGGTGGATTCATAACGCGACTCACCAAATCCACCCACAGCATAAATGTGCTACCTGCAAAAGCTGTTAAGGGCAGAATGAGGCGGTAATCTTTTGCCACAAACAGTTTTATAAAATGCGGAATGATAAGGCCTACGAAAGCAAGACTTCCCACCAAGGCAACTGCAGCAGCAGACAAAATCACCACAATACCAAGAAAAGTCACGGTCATGGAGAAAGTTTCTTGCCCTAAAGATTTAGCAACGGTTTCGTCAAGGCTTAAAATGGTCAATTGATGGGCGAATATTTGGGCTAGAATCAAGCCAAGGACAATGACAGGAGCGATAATGCCCAGCATTTTCCAATTGACCTGAGCCAAGCCACCAGCCTGCCAGCCAATAACAGCCTTTGACAAATCAAAATACAAGGTCAAAGCTTGTCCGATAGCTGACAATAGCATAGCAACCATAGCCCCTGCCAAAATCAATCGCAGTTGCTGGTAACCCTTTCTAGGACGATAAGCCAAGCCAAAAACCAAAAGTGCCGCTACAATAGCTCCTAATAGGCAAAGCACCAACATCACGCTATAATGCATACTCCCCAAAAATGCATAGCCCGCAATCAGTGCCAATCCAGCACCGGCATTGATACCCAAAAGCCCAGGGTCAGCAATGGGATTGCGTGTGATGCCCTGCATGATTGCCCCAGCTTGCGCCATGGCAGCACCAACCAAAATAGCAGCCAGCGTTCTTGGTAAGCGTAAATCAATAATGACATCTTGCACTGGCGAATCCGTCAAAGGGTGCTTGAGCACTTGAACGAGCTGGCTATTGGAATAGGTGATGGCACCAAAGCGAAGCTCTCCATACCAGCCCAGCCCAAAAAGTAGGCAGAGGCAGATAAGGAGAAGCCAAGTAGCAGCGGTTTTATTTTTTTGAAAAAGAAGGGAGATTGGTTTCATGAGATTTCCTTTTCAGAAAGCATTGGATTGATAGGGATTAAGCGTTGAGTTCTTTGATGGCTGTCACGAAAACGTCGAGTTGTTTGTCTAATGACAAGGGGTCTGAGAAATAAAAGAGATTTTCATCGACTTCTAAGACGTGCTTGTTTTTGACGGCAGAGAGGTTGTTCCAAACGTCGCTTTCTTTCAGGGAAGCTGCCACGTTTTGGCTGTCCTTGCTGGTGTTAACCACCAAATAATCCCCAACATAATCGCCTAGCACTTCTTGAGAAATATTTAGCCAGCCTGCAGGAAAGACGTCTTCTTGCACTTTTTGAGGAGCAGCATAGCCAAGAGCGTCATAAATCAGTTCTCCACCACGTCCCCAGTTCTTACCGTAAAGGTAAATGTCCTTATCATAAAAATCCATGATGGTAAAGGTGCTTGATGGGTCGATGTATTGGCTCAATTCTTCCTTGGTAGCCTTGGTTTTTTCTTCCCACTGGTTTAGCCATTCTTTGGCTTTGTCTTCTTTGTCAAAGACCTTTCCAAGAGCGGTCATCATTTCCAAGTAATTGTTTTTGCCGTAATCAATGACCAAAACAGGAGCAATGGCTTTTAATTGAGCGAGGTTGCTATCAGTTGAAAAGGCAATGATTAAATCAGGCTTTTGCGCAGCGATAGCCTCGGTATCATCTGAAGTCAGATGCACAGCCTTATCCAATTGTTTTTCAAAAGCAGGGTTGTTTTTTTCCAAATCTAAGGAATAACTAGACACATTGACCCCAAGTTCCAAGAGGTAGCCTGTGTAAGAATAGGCAAAATTGACGACTTTTTTAGGATTTTTGGGAATGTCCCCTTCGTAAGAGAAGCCAGTGATTTTAGGCATGCTAGACAAGTCTGCCTGCTTGGTATCAGATGATGAGTTATTTTTGTGGCAAGCCACGAGTGTAAAGGTTGCTAGAAATGTTGCTAAAGCGACGAAAAACTTTTTCATATTATTCTCCAAATGATTAATCTATGTCAGCTGATAAGTCAGCAATATTGGGCGGTTGTGGATAGGGTCTTGAACGATCTGGGCATCGATGTTGAAAATATCACGCAAAATAGCTGGCGTCATAATATCGGTGATGCTGCCGTGATAAGCGATTTTTCCAGATTTCATAGCGATTAAGGTATCCGAAAAACGTGCGGATAAATTCAAATCGTGCAAGACCATGATAATGGTTTTCTTGGTTTCAGTGTTGAGCTTTTTGAGCAATTCCAAGACTTCCAATTGGTGATTCATGTCGAGATAAGTGGTTGGCTCGTCCAGAAAAATCGTGTCGGTGTCTTGTGCCAAAGCCATGGCAATCCAAACACATTGCCGTTGCCCACCAGAGAGGGAATCAACGCTTTCATTAGCAAGGTCAGCCACCTTGGTCATCTCCATCGCCCAATTGATTTTGTCCTTGTCCTCTTTGGTCAATCGTCCCCAAGAATTTTGGTGAGGAAAACGCCCATAAGAAACCAATTCATAAACTGAAATACCGTCCGTTGCCTCAAGCATTTGTGGAAGCAGGGCTAGTTTTTTCGCCACTTCCTTAGTTGGCAAGTGTACGATAGACTCTCCGTCAATTAAAACATGCCCAGATTTCACAGGGTGAATGCGAGTCAAGGCTTTTAATAAAGTGGATTTGCCGCAACCATTTGCCCCAATAATCGTGGTGATTTCTTGCTTGGCAATGGTGACAGATAGCTTGTCCAAAATAAGCTTGTCCTCATAGGCAACTGAGATATTTTCAGCAGCAATTTGTGACATACAAGTCCTCCTTTCTAGAAAATGTCTTTTTTATTGTAACAAGAAAAAAAGCCTGAGAAAAGGCTTTTTCTATGATTGCTACTTGGTTAGAATCATTCAAAAGTTTACTTAAAATCATTCTAATCAAGGTATTTTTTGGCGATTTGCAAATCTCCAGCGTAAGGCGTGTGTTCTCCGTTGACGATTTGGTAAGCGTCAGCCCCTTTTCCTGCAATGATAACAGCATCATCTTGTGTTTTTGTTAATGTCATAGCGTGCGCGATAGCTTTTTCACGGTCCACTTGAATGGTAAGCGGACGGTTGACTTGGCTGGCAATTTCTTCGGCAATAGCTTGCGGGTCTTCGTAGTTAGGGTCATCTGCCGTCAAAATCACGTGTAGATTAGGGTGGGCATTGATGATGCGGGCAAAATCAGCTCGGCGACTTTCCCCTTTATTACCAGTCGCTCCCAAAATCAAATACAAGTTTCCTTTTTGGTGTTCTTCCACGACAGACAACAATTTGGCAAGGCTATCCCCGTTATGGGCATAGTCCACAAAGACCTTGGCACCATTGGCTTGGGTGATGACTTCCATACGACCTGGGACGCTGGTTTCAGCAATTCCTTTTTGAATATCATCAAGGCTAGCTCCTAGACGGTGGCAGGCAAGTCCAGCTGCCAAGGCATTTTCTTGGTTAAATGAACCAATGAGCTGAATATCGTAGTGCCCAGCCAAGGTTCCTGCCACGTCAAATGCAAAAGCTTTGCTATTGTGGATAGTATTGTCAGTCGTTTTGCCGTAAAAATCATGCGGTTTGTCAGCCACTTGTTGGGCCACCACTTTGAAATGGTCCATGTCAGCATTGACCACAACCGCTTTGCTATTAGCCATCAACAGACGCTTGTGGTAGAAATAATCCTCAAAGGTCGGATGCTCAATAGGTCCAATATGGTCTGGGCTGATGTTGAGAAAAGCGCCCACATCAAAGCTCAAACCATAAACACGGTCAACAAGATAAGCCTGACTAGACACTTCCATGATGAGATGGGTCATGCCGTTGTCTACCGCTGTCGCCATCATTTTGAAGAGGTCAAGGCTCTCAGGAGTTGTCAGATGCGATTTGAAAAAAGTCTTTCCATCAAGCGTGGTGTTCATGGTTGAGAGCATGGCTGGTTTGTGGCTTTGTTTTAGAATATGGTAGGCAAAATAAGCCGCCGTAGTCTTGCCCTTCGTTCCTGTAAATGCCAGCAAATGCAATTGTTTTTCAGGGTGTCCGTAAAAGACCATAGCAATCAAACTCATGGCTTTTTTGATGTCCGTCACGATGATGGCTGGAATCGCAAGACCATAATCCACTTGGCTCACATAAAAGCCTAGCCCTTTTTGAATAGCTTGCTCAAGGTATTCTTTTTTAAACGTCGCTCCCTTGGCAAAGAAAAGGGTGTCTTGGTCTACATCGCTACTATCAAAGCTGATGTGCTTAAACTGCGGATTTTCAGGCCAATCAAGGCTGTAATGATTGCCAAAGATAATCTCACGAAAATTGTGGTCTTTGGTTAAAATCTGGATGGTTTCTTCAAGTGTAATCATACGTTCTATTTTAGACTTAAAGTCTTTAATTTACAAGTCATAAGCAAAAGTTTATAATAAAACGTAACGCTTATTTTTAAAATTTACATCTAGAGAGAATACTATGTCTGAAAATAATACAACAACGACACAGCAACAACAGATGGTCCGTGGGACGGCTTGGTTGACGGCTTCCAATTTTCTCAGCCGCCTGCTCGGTGCTTTCTACATTATTCCTTGGTACGCTTGGATGGGAACGCACGCCGAACAAGCCAATGCCCTTTTTGGAATGGGGTATAACATTTATGCCGTTTTTCTTCTCATATCAACGGCAGGAATTCCTGTTGCCATTGCCAAACAGGTTTCCAAGTACAATGCCCTTGGTCAAGAAGAAACCAGCTACCACTTGCTGCGGAAAATACTGAAATTAACCAGTATTTTAGGGCTGATTTTTGCAGCCATCATGTATCTAGGCTCGCCGCTTCTGGCTGCTTGGAGTGGTGGTGGGGAAGACTTAGTTCGTGTCATGAAAAGCTTGTCTTGGGCCCTGCTGATTTTCCCTTCAATGAGTGTTTTACGTGGCTTTTTCCAAGGTTTCAATAATTTAAAACCCTACGCCATGAGCCAAATTGCTGAGCAAATTATCCGCGTGATTTGGATGCTGCTCACTGCCTATATCATCATGAATATCGGCTCTGGAGATTATGTGAATGCCGTCGTGCAATCCACTTTTGCAGCCTTCATTGGAATGATTGCCAGCGTCTTGGTTTTGGTAGTTTTCTTGTGGCGAGAAGGCAAATGGCAAGCTATTTTTGCTGGCAATACCAACGACGTGACGGTTGACACGCAAGCCCTTATCCTTGAAACAATAAAAGAAGCCATTCCTTTTATCATCACAGGAGCAGCTATTCAGCTCTTTCAAATTGTGGACCAAATGTCCTTCATCAATACGATGACATCTTTTACATCGTATAGCAACAAAGACCTGCAAATCTTGTACGCTTTTCTATCAAGTAACCCTAACAAGATTACGATGATTTTGGTGTCTATTGCAACGGCTATCGCAGGTGCGGGTATTCCCCTATTAACCGAAAACTTTGTCAACAAAGACAAAAAAGCCGCTGCTCAATTAGTTGTCAACAACTTGCAAATGCTTTGGATGGTGCTCTTCCCAGCCTTGGTTGGAGCCATTATCTTGGCAGAACCTATCTATACGCTCTTTTACGGAGCTCCAAGCAATACAGCTCTCTGGCTTTTTGTGGGGGCCTTGATTCAGGTTATTTTCCTAGCTCTTTACAGTTTGTTAGCACCAATGCTTCAAGCCCTCTTTGAACCTCGCAAAGCTATCCTTTACTTTGTCTATGGTTTGGTGGTGAAGATTGTGCTGCAAATTCCATTTATCTATGTGTTCCAAGCTTACGGTCCTTTGATTTCAACGGCGATTGGCTTAGCTGTGCCCATTGTCTTGATGTACCGTCGTATTCATGAAGTGACTGGCTTTAATCGCCAAGGGTTAAGACGTTCGACTCTCTTGATGACGCTATTAGCGCTTATCATGGGTGTGGTTGTGGCTATAGCAGCTTATGGGCTTCATTTTGCCATTAGTCCGACAACACGTCTTGGTAGTGTGGTTTACATTGCCTTGGTTGGTGCGATTGGCGTCCTTGTCTATGGTTTTTTGACCCTAGCCACTCATTTGCTGGATAAACTCATCGGAACACGCGCCAAAACCTTGCGTCAAAAATTACACTTACCTTAAGATATTAAAAAAGCACCCTTGCGGTGCTTTTTTGTGTTATAGTTTTGACTTATAGCTCATTATCAAGAATTAGAATAACCAAAAAGCCTGTCTAATGCCTAATAAGTGGTAGAATAGTGATAACATTTAAAAAGAGATTGATTGCTTTGGAGCAATCAAAAGAAAGGGGACTAGAATGACTAACGAATACAAATTAGCCACTATCTTGGCACATACGGGAATCAAATCAGACGAAGCAACAGGAGCCTTGGCGGCACCCATTCACTTTTCCACAACTTATCAACACCCTGAATTTGGCAAATCAACAGGTTTTGATTACACACGCACCAAAAATCCAACGCGCGCGACCTTGGAAAAAACCTTAGCAGCGATTGAACAAGCTGATTATGCCCTAGCCACATCCTCTGGTATGAGTGCTATTGTGCTGGCTTTTGAAATCTTTCCTGTCGGCGCTAAAGTGGTTGCGGCGCGTGACTTGTACGGTGGGTCTTTCCGCTGGTTCAACGACAAAGAAAGCGAAGGACGTTTTACCGTTGAGTATGCCAATACAGAAAGCGACTTGTTGGCAGCCATTTCTGATGATACTGACATTGTTTACATCGAAACCCCAACCAATCCCTTAATGGTCGAATTTGATATTGCGACGGTTGCCAAAGCCGCTCACGACAAAGGAGCCAAACTCATTGTGGATAACACTTTTTATAGCCCTATTTACCAAAATCCTATTCCTCTTGGAGCAGATATTGTGGTGCATTCGGCAACCAAGTACTTGGCAGGGCACAATGACGTTTTAGCAGGGATTGTAGTGACCAATGACCAAGCCATTTATGACAAACTCTTCTATAATTTAAACACCACAGGCTCAACCCTATCGCCTTTTGATTCATACTTATTGATGCGTGGCTTAAAAACCCTCAAATTGCGCATGGAAAAAGCCACTGAAAATGCACGTGAATTGGTTACTTTTTTGAAAACCTTGCCAACAGTTAAGGAAGTTCTTTATACAGGAAAAGGTGGCATGATTTCCTTTAAAGTGGCTGATGAAAGCAAAATTCCAACGATTATCAACCGCTTGGAAGTTATCACGTTTGCGGAAAGTCTTGGCGGTGTGGAAAGCCTTATCACCTACCCAAGAACGCAAACTCACGCTGATATTCCAGAGGACGTCCGCCTGTCTTACGGCTTGACCAATGATTTATTGCGTTTGTCTATTGGTATCGAGGACGTAGACGATTTGAAGCAAGATTTGAAAGCAGCATTGGGGGCTTAATATGGGACAATACGATTTTACAACCAGACCCAATCGCCTAAATCAATTTACTTATAAATGGCAAGCGTCGGAAAATGACCCTGATTTGCTACAACTTTGGGTGGCAGATATGGATTTTTTCCCTGTTCCAACTATCAAGGAAGCTATCATCAACTATGGTCAGGAGCATATTTTTGGATATAATTATGCCAAAGACTCGCTGTATCAATCGGTGATTTATTGGGAGAAAAAGGAGCATAGCTACGCTATCAGTAAGGAAGACATTGCCTTTATTGACGGCGTTGTTCCTGCTATTTCCGTTGCTATTCAGGCCTTTACCCAAAAAGGCGACGCTGTTCTCATCAATTCGCCTGTTTATTACCCTTTTGCCAGAACCGTTCGTTTAAACGACCGCAAATTGGTGGAAAATTCCCTTCTCATTCGAAATGGGCATTTTGAGATTGATTTTGAGCAGTTGGAAAAAGACATTGAGGATAATGAGGTCAAGCTCTACATCTTTTGTAGTCCTCACAATCCAGGTGGGCGCGTGTGGTCCAAAGAGGAACTCCAAAAAATCGGTGACCTTTGTGCCAAACACGGTGTTATCTTGATTTCCGATGAAATTCACCAAGATTTAGCCCTTTTTGGCAATACCCACCATTCTTTTAACACGGTGGACGAGCGTTTCAAGGATTTTGCCATCATTCTTTCATCAGCGACAAAGACCTTTAACATCGCGGGAACAAAGAACAGCTTTGCGATTATCCAAAATCCGCAATTACGCGATGCTTTCAAACGTGTCCAATTAGCCAATAATCAGCACGAAGTGCCAACCTTGGGCATGATAACAACCGAAACCGCCTTTACTTATGGCAAACCTTGGCTAGAAGAATTGAAATCAGTCATTGAGGAAAACATCACTTACGTTGTGGATTACTTGAGGGAAAATACTAATATCAAGGTCATGAAACCTGAAGGGACCTATCTGATTTGGCTTGATTTTTCAGCTTACGGCATTCAACAACCCCAGCTCAACGAAAAATTGCAAAAAGAAGCGCGTGTGGTCCTAAATGACGGAGAGCATTTTGGGGAAGAAGGCAAGACCTTTGCCCGCCTCAATGTCGCCGCTCCCCTTGAAACCATCAAAGAAGCCACCATGCGCATAGCAGATACCTTTGGGAAAATCAACTAGTGAAACCATCAAAAGACTTGGCAACAAGTCTTTTGATTTTTTTTTGATTTGAATTGTCATAAATTGCTAAAAAGGAGTCGCTTTTTGCTGTTCTGTTTTTAGGGGTGGCGGTGTAAACTAATACCATAAGGTCGAGAGAGGCCAAATAAAAAAATAACTAAAAAACGAAAGAGGTATTTGATTATGCCATACCAAAGTAAAAACCCATATAACAACGAAGTTCTTGCAACATTTGATACATTAACAGATGCTCAATTAGAAGAAAAATTAGTCAAAGCTCACGAAGCTTTCCAATCTTGGAAAAACACAACGTTTGAAGAACGTGCAGCAATCCTTCACCGCGCTGCTGAATTAGTTATGGAACGCCGCGAAGAGTTGGCAAGCTACAATACACTTGAAACAGGAAAACTCTTCATGGAATCAGCTTGGGAAATGAACGTGGTTGCTGATATGTTTAACCACTACGCTGATCACGGTGCTGAATACTTGAAACCAGAAATCATCAAAAACCCTGACCAAAACGCAGGTGATGCAGTAGGTATCTACCAACCAACAGGAATTATTTACCAAATCGAACCATGGAACGCTCCTTACTTCCAAATCGTTCGTCCAATGTCAGCAACCCTTATGGCAGGTAACGTGATGGTCTTGAAACACGCTTCAAACGTACTACAATGTGCCCTTGCAATGGAAAAATTGATGCGTGACGCTGGTGCACCAGAAGGTGTCTTCACAAACTTGTTTGTCAGCTACGAACAATCTGACCGTGTCATTGCTGACCCTCGTGTGACAGGTGTGACTATTACAGGTTCAACAGAAGTTGGACGTGGTGTGGCTGCAACAGCTGGTCAAAACCTTAAGAAAATCGTCCTTGAATTAGGTGGTTCTGATGCCATGGTTGTTCTAGACGATGCAGATATGGAAAAAGTGATGCAAGGTGCTATGGTTGGACGCCTAACCCTATCAGGTCAAGCTTGTGTAGGCGACAAACGTATGTTCATTCACTCTAGCCTTTACGATACTTTCATGGAACAAATCAAAGAAGCTGTTTGCAACTTGGTATCTGGTGACCCAATGGACCAAGCAACAACTCTAGCTCCTGTTGTGAATAAAAAAGCCGCTGACAAAGTTCGTGCACAAATTGCCCTTGCCGTTGAACACGGTGCAACAGCAACAACTTATGGTCAACCTGTTCCAGAAGACACAGCCTTTGTTCAACCGACTATCTTGACAAATGTGACTCCAGATAACCCAATCTTCAACGAAGAAATCTTTGGTCCTGTCTTGATGATCTTCTCATTCGACACTGAAGAAGAAGTGGTTGCCCTTGCTAATGGTACACAATACGGTCTAGGTAGCTCAGTTTACACGGAATCACCAGAACGTGCTTACCGCCTTGCTGCACAAATGGAATCAGGTGCAGTCAGCGTTAACCAACCAACTCTTCCATCACCAGCTATTCCATTTGGTGGTATCAAAAACTCAGGTTACGGCCGTGAATTAGGTGCTGACGGTATCCGTGAATTTACTAACCAAAAATACATCAATAGCAATAGCATTGATATGAAAGTTTTCCATTTATAATTATAGATAAGACGACTCCTTAAGAGGCTAAGAGGCTACACTCTTTTTCTTTTTAGCAGTTCATTTTGATGAAAGCTGTCAAGGATTGTCGTAAAATGGCAAATGAAAGGCATCCTTTATCATTTTATTTCCAATACTTTAGACGTATAATAATAGTGTCAAAAGTTAAGAGTCAACATCTTAAGGATGTGTTGACAGGTACTTGTAAGAAAGGAAAAGAGTATGGCAACAGCAATTATTTTAGTTGCTACTGGTGAAGTAGGTGGCCATATTTTAAATGAAACACTGAAAAGTGCTTACTATGATAAGGTTTATGTCCTAGGACGTGAGTCTATTCGACGTTTACCAGACCACGACAAGATGAAGAGAATCTTGATTGATTTTAACCATCCGATTGTCGATGATGTGGTGTTACAAGACGCAGATGTCTTTTTCGCCATTGGAACAGATGGCCGCAAGTTATTTGAAAAAGTTGATTTTGGCTATGATTTCCAATTCGCGAAAATTTGTCAAGGTAAAATCAGAAGCTTTAATTTAGTATCTGCTATGGGTGCCAATAGCCAAATATCTTATTACAAATATTTGCAAGTTAAAGGGCGCTTAGAAGATTCGCTACGCAGTATGTCACTTGGTGATGTGCGTTTCTACCATCTGTCAATGCTCATCGCCCCTGACCGCGAGAACCTGCCACTTGGCGATGCCATTTGGATTAAGATTTTCCAAGTCATCTCACCTGTCCTAGTCGGACCAATGTCTGGCTGGAAAGGTATCACCCCACAAAACGTTGCGCAAGCAATGGTGAAAAATGCAGAACGCCGCACCAAACAAACGGTTTACCTGCATGATGACATGATGAACAGCGTTCACTAAAAATATGACGAAAAATGTTATTGCGTTTGTCATTAACTGTCATAATAATGGCGTTATAAGTTATGGCAAAAGCCAAAATTAAGGACTATAATAAAGACATCAATTGAAAAAGAAGAAATAGAGGTAAGAAAAAATGAAAAAGGTTATTTTGTTAACAGGAGCAAGTAGTGGTATTGGTTATCAAACAGCATAAGATTTGGCTGGACAAGGTCATATCGTTTACGGTGCAGCACGTCGTTTGGATGCTATGGAACCTTTGAAAGCTAAAGGTGTTAAACCAATCTACCTAGACGTGACAGATGGCGATTCAATCAAAAAAGCAGTCGATACCATCATCAAAAACGAAGGTCGCATCGATGTTTTGGTTAACAACGCTGGTTACGGTTCATACGGTGCCCTAGAAGACGTTAGCATGGAAGAAGCACGCGCTCAATTTGAAGTTAACGTATTTAGTTTAGCGGAATTGATTCAACTAGTATTGCCACATATGCGTAAACAAAAATCAGGACGCATCATCAACGTTTCATCAATGGGTGGTCGTTTGACAACTTACTTTGGTGCTTGGTACCATGCAACAAAATACGCCGTAGAAGCTTTGTCTGATGCTCTTCGTATGGAAACCTCTGACTTTGGTATTGACGTTTCAATCATCGAACCAGGTGGTATCAAAACGGATTGGGGCTTCATCGCAGCTGACAAATTGGAAGCATCTGCAAAAGGTTGAGCTTACGAAGAACAAGCTACAAAAGCAGCAAAAGGTATGCGTAGCCAATATTCAGGTAACATGATGTCTGATCCAAAAATCATTTCACGTGCGATTTCAAAAGCGGTCAACAGCCGTCGTCCTCGCCCACGTTACTTGATTGGTATGGGAGCTAAACCACTTGTCTTCCTACACACTATCTTACCAACTCGTCTATTTGACTATATTATGAAACACGCAAGCTAATTAAGGGGAAATAAATTATGAAATTAAGTGTGAGTGGCCAATATTTTCAATTTTTAAAAAGCATTGATGTTGACTTAGACCAATTACCTGAGTCACTGCGCTATCAAGAAGATTATCAAAAAGAAGAATTCGCGTTATCAACACTTGATTACTTCCATTTATTAACCGCTTTGGACGAACTCTTGACGGATGAGCAAATTTTAGAAATGAGCCGTCTGAAAAACATCCAAATGATGATGCCACCGTTTTTTGCCGCTTTGTCGTCAAAAAACGGCTTGATGGCTATCAAGCATTTTGCAAAATTTAAACGCATCACAGGACCAATCATTGTGGATATTGAAACCTTTGATGATTTGGTGCGAGTGAGCTACCGTTACGATTACACAGGCTTGGAATTGCCACGCTTTGCGGTCTTAAATGAGCAACATTTGATTTTGGATATGATTCGGACAGGAACAGGTGAAGCCATCAAACCTGTTCGTATAGGGGTTCCTTTCGAATACGGTCAAGAAGCCTTAGAATCATTTGGTTGCCACGTGGAATACACCGAAGGTAATGAAATTATCTTCAACAAGGCTGACTTAGAACGCCCATTTATCACAGCTAACAACATCATGCTGGATTATTTGGAGCCGCAATTGAAAGAACGCCTAGCCGAAGCTATTTCTGGTGAAAGCTTTACAGGTGTTGTCCAACAAATGCTCTACAAAGCTATTCCAAGTGGGGAATTCTCAGTTGAGGATATCGCAGTAGCCTTGGGTATTAGCAGCCGCACCTTACAACGCAACTTGAGTGCTGAAGGTACCAAATTCAACCAAGAATTGCAAAACGTTCAAAAATTATTAGCATTAAGTTACTTGAAAAAACCAGAAATGACTACTGATGAGGTCGCGTATTTGATTGGTTATGCTGAAGTTTCTTCTTTCTCACGCGCCTTCAAAAAATGGACTGGAATGACCATCACCGAATACAAAAATTCAACTGACGATTAGCATCGTCCGCTCTTAAAAAGGATAAGCACGCCAAAGATGAAGTTAATCATTACACCACAGTTTCAAAGTTTCCTGTCTTCCATAAATATTCAAATGCGAGATATTTTGGAAAAAGCCGAGCTGCCCAATAAACTTTGGCAAGACGAAATCGAATACGATGCCGCTCAATACTTGAAATTGGTTAAAATATTGGAAGAAGAGATTTCAGATGAGGTCATTTATTCGATTAGTCAGCTAGTTAACGTCAAAATGCTGGTTCCTCCCTATTTTTCAGCCTTGTCTTGCCGTAATGGTTTAGAGGCCTTGGAACGCATTGAAACCTATCGAAAAAGCAATGGATCTGTCCTTGTTCATGTGGAGGATTTAGGGGACACTGTTTCTATTCAGTTTTCTTATATGCTACCTGACAAGCCACTACCACGTTTTCTCATTATTAATCAGCAATTGCTTTTATTAGATGTTTTGAGGACTGGAACGGGCGTTGATATTCATCCCATTTCAGTCACTACTCCTTATCCTTACGAGGATATCTTACATGACACATTTGCTTGTCCGATACAAATAGGTGCAGATAATCAAATGCTGCTGGCTAAAGCCGATTTGGAAAGGTATTTCTCTCCTTCTCACAACATGATGTGGTCTTACTTAGAATCCTTATTTGACCAAAACTATACCTTTTCACCAGTAGCAGAAGATAGCATGACAGCAAAACTTCGCCGAGAACTCAAACGCAGTATTCCTAGCGGTAAGGGAGATTTGAACACCCTTGCTAAACGTTTAGACACTAGCTCAAGAACCTTACAACGTAAACTCGTCGCTGAAGGGACTAGCTTTAATAAAGAACTGCAAGAAGTGCAAAAAGCCATGGTCTGCTCCTATCTGCAATTGCGTCTATCTACTGAGGATATCTTATACTTGCTTGGTTATGCTGAAAGTTCAAGCTTACTAAGAGCCTTTAAACGCTGGACAGGCATGACCTTTAAACAATACCAAACCAAATTATTAACCGAACCTAACCTTTCTCATCAACAAAATATTAGCTGAGCAAAGGCACAAAAATGATGACATTTGTCAGTCAATCATGAGCATATTTTTCGTATTTCTGATATAATTGATAGGGTTATACCAAAAAATGAAAAGGGGAGTAGAATTATGGGAAAATTTCAAGTTATCTCACATCCATTGATTCAACACAAATTGTCTATTTTGCGTCGCTCAACAACGTCAACCAAAGATTTTCGTGAATTGGTCAATGAAATTGCCATGTTAATGGGTTATGAGGTATCACGTGACCTTCCTTTAGAAGAAGTCGAAATCGAAACACCTATTACAAAGACAGTTCAAAAACAATTGGCTGGTAAAAAATTAGCTATCGTTCCAATCTTGCGCGCAGGTATTGGGATGGTTGACGGTTTTCTTAGTCTAGTACCAGCAGCCAAGGTTGGTCACATTGGTATGTATCGTGACGAAGAAACCTTACAACCTGTTGAATACTTGGTGAAATTGCCAGAAGATATTGACCAACGTCAAATTTTCGTCGTTGACCCAATGTTGGCCACTGGTGGTTCAGCCATTTTAGCAGTGGATTCCTTGAAAAAACGTGGTGCTGCTAACATTAAGTTTGTCTGCCTCGTATCTGCTCCTGAAGGGGTCAAAGCCTTGCAAGAAGCTCATCCAGATGTGGATGTCTACACCGCCGCTTTGGATGAAAAACTAAACGAACACGGCTACATCGTTCCAGGTCTTGGCGATGCTGGTGACCGCTTATTTGGAA
Source organism: Streptococcus alactolyticus (assembly GCF_042649785.1). Classification (NCBI taxonomy): domain Bacteria; kingdom Bacillati; phylum Bacillota; class Bacilli; order Lactobacillales; family Streptococcaceae; genus Streptococcus; species Streptococcus alactolyticus. The sequence continues at coordinate 93,875 of NZ_JBHRZX010000006.1, forward strand.
CAAAATAATATTCAGAAAACTTTCTAGTTTCGGCTAGAAAGTTTTTAAAAAGCGACGTTTTTATTTGACCTTTGTTGACCAATTGACTATAATAAACTCATATCAATCGAGCACAGCACAATCCTTGATAAACAGCTTGCTCTGACTATTTAAAAAAGGAGAATATTTATGATTCCTGTAGTAATTGAACAAACAAGCCGCGGTGAGCGTTCATACGATATTTATTCACGTTTGTTGAAAGACCGTATTATCATGTTGACTGGACCTGTTGAAGATAATATGGCAAATTCAATCATTGCTCAACTCTTATTCCTTGACGCCCAAGACAATACTAAAGACATTTACCTCTATGTCAATACTCCTGGTGGTTCAGTATCTGCTGGTTTGGCGATTGTGGATACAATGAATTTCATCAAATCAGATGTTCAAACTATCGTTATGGGTATGGCAGCATCTATGGGTACCATCATCGCCTCTTCAGGTGCTAAAGGCAAACGTTTCATGTTGCCAAATGCTGAATACATGATTCACCAACCAATGGGTGGTACTGGTGGCGGTACACAACAAACAGATATGGCTATTGCTGCTGAACACCTTTTGAAAACACGTCAAAACTTAGAACAAATTTTGGCGGATAATTCAGGACAACCGCTTGAAAAAGTTCACCTTGATGCTGAACGTGATAACTGGATGAGTGCCCAAGAAACCCTTGAATATGGCTTCATCGATGAAATCATGGTCAACAACGAATTAAACTAAGGCATAAGCCTTATCATAAAAGTCTGCTCTTGCAGACTTTTTTTGTGCTATTTTGAAAACAAGGTGAGGGTACATTTTCAGACAAATATGGTATAATCGATTTATGTTGACAATTGATGACCAATTACTAGCCATTGATGATGCGATTGATGAGGTTGTTGCAGCCTTTTTAGCCTTAGATAGCGTGCAAGATTACCTTGCGGTGCGGCACGTCTTTCTCTCAGATAAGGCTTTGCAAGAAGACATTGCAGTTTTTCAAGCCCTGCGGCAAGAATATGAGGCTGTTGAGACTTATGCAGCTTTTCGCCCTGAAGTCAAAACCTTGCGTCGTCAATTGGTTCAAACAAAAAGAACAATTGATATGCATGAGAAAATGAGTGCTTTGCGGCAAAGTGAAGTTGCGGTGCAAAAGATTTTAGCAGAATTGACCCAAGACATCTCGTCAGTGATTTCATCTGCTATTTTTGTGGATACGGGACTGCCCCTAGCCGCCCACTCATCTCACCACCAATGCCATCATAAAGGAGGATAAGCTATGTTTGAAAAGACGGAACGACAAGGGATTATCGTTTATTTGTATTATAATCGTGATGCGCGAAAGTTGGCAAAATACGGCGATGTCCTCTATCATTCTAGAAAAATGCACTATCAAATTTTGTATGTCAATAAGGCCGATGCGCCAGCCATTGCAGACGAAATTGCCCGTTTGAAATTTGTGAAATCAGTTTCATTGTCACAATTGGACAATATTAACCAAAATTTTGTAGGCAATCTGGAAAATTTTTGATATAATATAATTTCTGATAACTAAAAATTATTTAATATAAAAAATTTTCTGATAATTCAGTATATTTTATCTGGATTATCAGGTATTGAAGGAGAAAGATGCTATGAATAAAAAGGTTACCACATTTCTGTTGCCTTTTTTAGCAGCCCTTGTTTTAGTTGGTTGCAATAAGTCGCCAGATGTTACCGCAAACGCCACAGGAACAACCATTGGCGATACGTTGAAAATCGGTGTCAATTTGGAATTGACAGGTTCGGTTGCGGCCTACGGTAATGCCGAAAAAAACGGGATTAACCTAGCAGTTGAGCAAATCAATAAGGCTGGCGGGGTTGACGGCAAAAAGATTGAAGTCATCACCAAGGATAATAAATCGGAAAATGCGGAAGCATCAACAGCTGCTACAAACTTAGCGGTTCAAAGCCAAGTAAATGCGATGATTGGCCCAGCGACATCAGGTGCCGTAGCAGCAGCCAGCTTGAATGCTCAAAAAACGGGTGTCCCTTTGTTGACGCCTAGTGGTACGCAAGATGATTTGACCATTGACAAAGATGGCGTGAAAAAATACATTTTCCGTACAACTTTCCAAGACAGTTTCCAAGGTCAGGTTCTTGCTCAATACGCTTACCAAAACTTGAATGCTAAAAAAGTCGTTCTTTATTATGACAATTCAAGTGACTATGCCAAAGGGATTGCCGAAGAATTTCAAAGAGTTTACCCAGGTGAAATCGTAACGGTGGCCACTTTTGCCTCAGGCGACAAGGATTTCCAATCAGCTTTGACAAAATTCAAAGATTTGGATTATGATGCGATTGTCATGCCAGGATACTATACAGAAACAGCTATCATTACAAAACAAGCGCGTGATATGGGCATTGAAGTGCCAATCTTGGGTCCTGACGGATTTAATGACGATAGTTTTGGTGACTTGGCTGGTGTGGCCAATACACACGACGTTTACTACGTTTCAGGTTATTCTACCAAAACAGCTCTTTCAGATAAAGCAACGCAATTTATTGAAGCTTACAAGAAAAAATACGGTTCTGAGCCTAATATGTTTGCAGCCTTGGCTTATGATTCGGTTTACATGATTGCAGAAGCTGCCAAAGGTGCTAAAACGTCTATTGACATTGCTGATAATTTGGCGAAACTCTCTCAATTTGACGGGGTGACTGGTACCATGACGATTGATAAAGATCACAATCCAATCAAAACCGCTTTGATGGTTAAGATGGAAAATGGTGCAGAAGCCTCAGCTGAAGCAGTCGAAATCAATGGGAAAAACTAACGAATGTTTTTTGCAACGTTTATATCACATCACTAGAAAGTTTGGTATTATATGTTTTTAGAACAACTTCCCCAACAACTGGTTAATGGTATTATTCTGGGCAGTATCTATGCCTTACTTGCCCTTGGATACACCATGGTGTATGGGATTATTAAATTGATTAACTTTGCTCATGGCGATATTTATATGCTGGGGGCATTCATTGGGTATTATGCGATTAGCGCTTTGCACATGAATCTTTGGATGGCTTTGATTGTGACAATGATTACAACGGCTATTTTTGGGATGCTTATCGAATTTCTGGCCTATAGACCTTTGCGCCATTCGACACGTATTTCTGCTTTGATTACAGCAATTGGGGTATCCTTCTTGCTGGAGTATGGCATGGTCTTTTTGGTCGGTGCTAACACGCGTTCATTCCCACAAGCTATTAAAATTGTCAATTACCACATTGGTTCGATTACTGTAACAAATATTCAGTTGCTTATCCTTATTGTGGCTCTTGTTTTGATGGTGGCTCTTCAAATTATCGTTAGAAAAACGAAAATGGGGAAAGCCATGCGTGCAGTATCTGTTGACAGCGACGCAGCAGAATTGATGGGGATTAACGTCAATTCAACCATCAGCTTTACCTTTGCTCTTGGTTCAGCACTAGCTGGTGCTGCAGGTGTCTTGATTGGATTGTACTACAATTCAATTGAGCCGTTGATGGGAATGACTCCAGGTATTAAAGCCTTTGTCGCTGCCGTTCTCGGTGGTATTGGTATCATTCCAGGGGCTGCTTTAGGTGGTTTTGTCATTGGAATTTTGGAAACGTTATCCATTTCTCTAAATCTTTCAAGCTATCGTGATATCGTTGTGTACGGTGTTTTGATTATCATTTTATTAGTAAGACCAGCTGGTATTCTCGGTAAAAACGTAAAAGAAAAGGTGTAGAAAATGAAAAAAAATCTAAAAGTAAATCTTTCATGGCTGGCCTTGATTGTTGTTCTTTATGCCATTTTAGAGGTTTTAACCCGCACAAATATTTTAAACTTGTACTACGTGCAAATTTTGATGGGGATTGGTATTAGTATCTTGATGGGGCTTGGAACCAACTTGGTTCTTGGCTTCTCAGGGCAATTCACCTTGGGGCAGGCTGGTTTCATGGCTATCGGTGCTTACGCAACAGCCATCATGACTCAGCAAAATCCAACTTACGGTGGCTTTTACCTATCAATGCTCGTTGGGGTTCTCATTGCCGTTGTGGTTGCCCTTATTTTTGGGATTCCGACCTTGCGGTTGAAGGGGGACTATCTGGCCATCGCAACCTTGGGTATGGCTGAGATTATCCGTATCTTGATTGTCAATGGTGGCGATTTGACTAACGGAGCTGCTGGTTTGACTGGTATTTTACCTTATACTACATGGCCTGTTATCTTTGCCTTTGTTGTGGTGATTACCATTTTAGTCTTGAATTTCCTACGTTCATCAATGGGACGTCAGGTGATTGCCGTTCGTGAAGATGAAATTGCAGCCGAAGCTATGGGTGTCAATGTGACCAAGATGAAAGTGCTGGTTTTTGTGATGGGGGCTATTATTTCATCTATCGCAGGTTCGCTTTATGTGGGTTACATCGGTACAGTTGTTCCTAAAGATTTCACCATTATGAAATCTATCGACTACTTGATTATCGCCGTTCTTGGTGGACTTGGTTCTATTACAGGAACGATTTTAGCGGCGGTTGCCCTAGGTATTTTGAATATGTTCTTGCAAAATATCTCAAATCTTCGTATGATTATCTATTCTCTTGCCCTCATTTTGGTTATGATTTTCCGACCAGGAGGACTTTTGGGAACGAAGGAATTCACGTTATCTCGATTCTTTAACAAAACTAAGGGAGGTAAGCAGTAATGGCACTTCTTGATGTTAAAAAGCTCACCAAAAATTTTGGCGGATTGACAGCCGTAGGTGATGTTACCATGCATCTCAATGAAGGTGAATTGGTTGGCTTGATTGGTCCAAACGGTGCTGGAAAAACCACACTTTTCAACTTGTTAACAGGTGTTTATGAGCCAAGTGAGGGAACTGTGTCACTTGATGGTACCATTTTAAATGGCATGAAACCTTATAAAATTGCGTCTTTGGGCTTGTCGCGTACCTTCCAAAACATTCGTTTGTTTAAGGAAATGACGGTTTTGGACAATGTTTTGATTGGGATGGCTAATCAAACCTCTCCGCATCTTTTAGCTAGTTTCTTGCGCTTGCCAAAATACTACCAAAGCGAGGAAGAATTGCGTCAAAAGGCCTTGGATTTATTGGCTATTTTCAATTTGGAAACAGAAGCTGATACTCTTGCTAAAAATCTTCCTTATGGGCAACAACGCCGTTTGGAAATTGTGCGTGCCTTGGCAACCAAACCCAAAATTCTCTTTTTGGACGAGCCAGCAGCAGGGATGAACCCGCAAGAAACAGCAGAATTGACAGAACTCATCCGCAAAATCAAAGACGAATTTAATATCACGATTATGCTAATCGAACACGATATGAGCCTTGTCATGGAAGTAACAGAGCGCATCTATGTGCTTGAATATGGTCGTCTGATTGCCCAAGGAACACCAGACGAAATCAAGACCAACCAACGTGTTATTGAAGCTTACTTAGGAGGTGAAGGGTAATGGCGATGTTAAAAGTGGACCACTTGTCTGTGCATTACGGTGTGATTCAAGCGGTTAAAGATGTTTCTTTTGAAGTCAATGAAGGCGAAGTCGTGACCCTTATCGGTGCTAATGGAGCTGGTAAAACCTCTATTCTCCGTACGATTTCAGGTTTGGTGCGTCCAAGTGCTGGCGAAATCAGCTTTTTAGGAAAAGAGATTCAGAAAGAGCCAGCTCGTAAAATTGTGGCTTCTGGTTTGTCGCAAGTTCCTGAAGGGCGACACGTTTTTCCAGGAATGACGGTTTTAGAAAACCTTGAACTAGGTGCCTTTTTACGCCGTGACCGTGAAGAAAATCAAAAGAATTTGAAGAAAATTTTTGACCGTTTCCCACGTTTGGAAGAACGTAAATCACAAGACGCTGCAACCTTGTCAGGTGGTGAACAGCAAATGCTTGCTATGGGAAGAGCCTTGATGAGTCAACCCAAATTATTGCTTTTAGATGAACCATCAATGGGATTGGCGCCAATTTTCATTCAAGAAATCTTTGACATTATCCAAGATATCCAAAAACAAGGAACAACAGTCTTGTTGATTGAGCAAAATGCCAACAAAGCCTTAGCCATCGCTAACCGTGGTTACGTTTTGGAAACAGGTAAGATTGTCTTGTCAGGAACAGGTGAAGAATTATTGGCTTCTGAAGAAGTGCGTAAAGCTTATCTAGGAAGCTAGTGATAATTGCCAATAGTATCACTTGACTGCAACTAGCATGAACCATTTCCCTGATATCAAAAGAAAGCGTTATATGGTATAATAGTTGCGAAAAAAGGATTTGGAGAAATGATATGCCAGTAAAAGATTTTATGACGAAAAAAGTTGTCTATGTGTCGCCTGATACGACAGTAGCGCACGCGGCTGATATGATGCGCGAGCAAAAGTTACGCCGCTTGCCTGTTATTGAAAACGATAAACTTGTCGGTCTTGTCACTGAAAGAACCATGGCAGAAGCTAGCCCTTCTAAAGCAACGAGCTTGTCCATTTATGAAATGAATTACCTGCTCAATAAAACCAAGATTCGCGACGTGATGATTCGAGAAGTGGTGACGGTTTCCCCTTACGATAGGCTGGAAGATGCGATTTACCTCATGATGAAAAATCACGTTGGTATTTTGCCTGTTGTGGAAAACAATCGCGTACATGGTATTATCACCGATAAAGATGTTTTCAAAGCCTTTCTTGAAATTTCAGGATATGGCGAAGAAGGGGTGCGGGTCATTATCTCAGCAGATGATACTGTGGGCACTCTGGCTAAAATCACAGAAACCATTTCAGCGGATAATCTAAATATCAAACGCACGGTGGTTGCCACACGCAAGTCTGGTAAAGTTGCTATTGAAATTCAAATTGACGGAAAAGTGGATCCATCGCATTTAGAAAAAGCCTTGCTGGCCAAGGGTATTCAAGTGGATTCTATTGAATTGACAGAAGCCAAATCATTGGATTAATAAGGATTTAGCTAGGTTGTTACACAAGTCTATTTAGGTGCTGCCATATTCGGTAGTGCCTTTTTGCTATATTTTTGATAGAATAGAAGTAATAAGTTTGGAAGGAATTTTCATGAAAAACGGAGTAATCATCTCTTTTGAGGGACCTGACGGAGCTGGTAAAACCAGCGTTTTAGAACGCATCATTCCACTATTGCAAGCGCAAGGGCTTAGTGTCTTGGCGACACGAGAGCCAGGTGGTGTGGCGATTGCAGAGCGGATTCGAGAGGTGATTTTAGACGTCCATCACGTTAATATGGACTATAAGACGGAATTGCTTTTGTATATGGCAGCACGTCGTCAGCACTATGTGGAAAAAGTCTTGCCAGCCTTGGAAAATGGGAAGATTGTACTGATTGACCGCTTTATTGATAGCTCGATTGCTTATCAGGGCGCAGGGCGTGGTTTGGATGAGGCGACCATTACACAACTCAATGATTTTGCAACAGACGGTCGTAAACCTGATATTACCATTTATTTGGATATCGAATCAGAACTTGGCTTGCAACGCATTGCTCAAAATGCTGAACGTGAGGTCAATCGTCTGGATTTGGAAAAATTAGATATGCACCAACGCGTGCGTCAAGGCTATTTGCGTTTGGCAGAACAGGAAAAAGACCGTATTGTGACCATCGATGCCTCACGTGACTTGGACAGCGTCGTTGAAGAGGTGTATCAGGTGATTTTACAACACTTAGCGTAGGTAGTAGGAAAATGAAAATGGATTTGGAAAGCTTGCAACCTCATCTTTTTGAGGAATTCAATCACATCTTAAGGTCAGATAGGATGAGCCATGCCTATCTTTTTTCTGGAGATTTTGCGAGCTTGGACTTTGCCCTTTACTTAGCTAAAAGCCGTTTTTGTGAGCATTTTCAAGATGGCTTGCCTTGTGGCAAGTGCCGTGAATGTGTTCTCATCGCTGAGAATGAATTTTCAGATGTGAAACAAATCAAGCCAACAGGTCAAGTTATTAAAACAGATACGATTCGTGACTTGTTGCGGGACTTTTCACGCTCAGGTTTTGAGAGCCAATCGCAAGTTTTTATCATTCAGGATTGTGACAAGATGCATCCAAACGCCGCTAATAGCCTGTTAAAATTCATTGAAGAGCCGCAAAGTTCGTCTTATATGATTTTGCTGACGAGTGATGAAAGCAAGGTCTTGCCAACCATCAAGAGCCGTACCCAAGTCATTCGTTTTCCAAAAAACGAGGCGCTATTACGCAAACAGGCTGAAGAAGCTGGTGTTTTAAAGACACAGGCAGAGATTTTGGTTGCCTTGGCTAAGACGCCCCAACACCTTGAAAAATTGATACAGGATAAAAAGGTTGAGGAGTTGTTGCAAGCGAGCGAGCGTTTTGTCGCTACCTTGTTTAAAGACACGGATACGGCTTATTTGGAAGTCAATGAGTTGGTGAAGTTGGCTACTGAAAAAAGCGAGCAAGAGTTGGCTTTTCAGTTGTTGACTTTGTATTTATCCAAACACCTCGAGCGCAAACAAACTTTGGTTTATTTGGAAAAGGCTTATCAAGCTCAGCAAATGTGGAAAAGTAATGTGAGTTTTCAAAACGTATTAGAATATATGGTGGTTTCATGACAGAAGTATTGCGTATCAAATATAAAGAAACAGGTGGCATTGCCTATGTCTTGCCTAATCGCTGCTACAAACTTGGCGAGCTGGTGGTTGTCAAAAACAAAAAAGGCAATCGCTTAGCAGAAGTGGTCTGCGAAAATCAGGACATTGACGACACAAAATTACCAGCTGAAATGGATGTGATTTCGCGAGCAGCTGATGCCAAGGATATCAAGCATTATCAAGACAATAAAGCCTTTGCCAAAGACTCTTTTGAGGCTGTTGATCACTTGGTTGCTCTCAATCAATTGCAGATGAAGGTCATTGATATCGTCTTTCCTTTGGAGCGCGATTACGTGCTTATCACTTTTTCGGCGGAAGAACGGGTTGATTTTCGAAAATTGCTGCGTGATTTGGCTAGTCATTTCAAGACAAGGATTGAATTAAGACAGATTAACAATCGGGAGGAAACCAAGGTTTACGGCGGTTTGGGCCCTTGTGGTCGTACGCTTTGTTGCTCAACTTTTCTGGGTGAATTTCCACCTGTTTCCATCAAAATGGTTAAAAATCAAGGCATGTCACTGAGCACAGGCAAGACAACTGGTCGCTGTGGTCGCCTCATGTGTTGCTTGAGTTTTGAGGATGATTTTTACAGAGAAGCCAAGGAAAAATTCCCTGATGTGGGAAGTGACATCGAAACGGCAGAAGGTGTGGGAAGTGTGGCCAGCATTGACGTCTTTTCAGATACCATTAAAGTGAAATTTCCTGAAAAACACGCCCTATTAACATATACTTTAGATGAGGTCAAACGATATGGATAAGAAAAAATTATTTGATGCTTTTGACGGTTTTTCGCAAAATTTGATGATTACATTGGCTGAAATTGATGCCATGAAAAAACAAGTCCAATCGCTTTTGGAAGAAAACACCGCATTGCGTCTTGAAAATGATAAATTAAGAACGCGCCTTGCCCAATTGGAAGAAAATGCTTCGGCTAAGACCTCTAAACAAGGAAAACGCTATATTGAAAGCATCTACCACGATGGCTTCCACATCTGCAACGATTACTACGGACAACGTCGTGAAAATGATGAGGAGTGCATGTTTTGTATGGAAGTGCTAGATAGAGAGTGAGGTTGTGATGCAGGTCCAAAAAAGTTATCATAACGCTTCTACGACAGGTGAATTGTATCTTGTCCCAACGCCTATCGGCAACTTTCAAGACATGACTTTTAGAGCGGTTGAGGTTTTGCAGACGGTGGATTTTGTCTGTGCAGAAGACACTCGAAACACAGGAATTTTGCTGAAACACTTTGATATACCGGTAAAACAGATTAGTTTTCACGAGCACAATGCCTATGACAAAATTCCTGAGTTGATTGCCCTGTTAAAAGACGGCAAACGTTTGGCACAGGTATCTGATGCAGGGATGCCGTCCATTTCTGACCCAGGTCATGATTTGGTCAAGGCAGCTATCGAAGAAGGCATTCCTGTCATTTCTTTGCCAGGGGCATCGGCTGGTATTACCGCATTGATTGCCAGTGGTTTGGCGCCTCAACCCCATGTGTTCTACGGTTTTCTTCCCAGAAAAGCTGGGCAGCAAAAAGAATTTTTTGAGAGCAAGAAAGCCTATCCTGAAACGCAAATTTTCTATGAATCACCTTATCGCGTGTTGGATACGCTTAGCAATATGCAGGACATTTATGGCGACCGCCCCATCGTTCTTGTCCGTGAATTAACCAAAATTTACGAAGAATACCAACGAGGAACGATTTCAGAAATCATGGAGCATATCACCCAAGTGCCTTTGAAGGGGGAGTGTCTTTTGATTGTATCGGGGCAAGATGAAACAGCTATTCCCCAAGAAAGTGTGGCTCTGAGCGACATTCCAGACTTGGTCAATGACTTGATTGCCTCAGGAGAAAAAACAAACCAAGCCATCAAAAAAGTTGCTAAAACCTATGGTTTAAAACGCCAAGAGGTTTACAACGCTTATCACAATATTGATTAAATATCCAAAAGAGTCGAGTTGCTAGCACGACTCTTTTTGTGTTATAAAATATGACATAATCTAACGACAAACATTTCGGGTAAAAGCTTACATCAGATGTATTTGGGGAAAAGTGGAAGAAAAAGCGGTTTTGTTTGAGAAAAGATAGTCGTTTGTCTTAAAAACAAGTAACATTTTAGGTTATAAATGCAGAAAATTTAGAAAATTTTTGTAAAAAGTATTGCTTTTAGGAAAACTTAGTGTTATATTATCTAACATAATAACTCAAGTCATTGAGGTTGACATCTTTAGGAAGTGGCTTTTTATCCAAAAGTCGTGGTAAAGAGAGTAAAGGAGATAGGATATGAATTCAGGAAGTATAGCGTTTATCATTATTTGCGCGAGTTTGGTTTTTCTTATGACACCGGGTCTGGCTTTCTTCTATGGTGGCTTAGGGAGGCGTAAGAATGTCATCAACACGATGATGATGTGTGTCCTGCCGATTGCTCTGGCGTCAGTGATGTGGATTGTTTGTGGGTATTCTCTTTCTTTTGGTGGAAAAGGGGATATCATCGGAAATCTGTCCCATGTCTTTCTAAATGGTGTCAGTGAAACAACAAGCACACGTGGTCTAGAAATTCCAGATGTCTTATTTGCAGCATTTCAAATGATGTTTCCGATTATTACGGTTGCCATTTTAACAGGGGCAGCTGCAGGGCGTATGCGTTTTAGTACTTTGATTATCTTTATTGTTTTTTGGCTCTTATTGGTCTATTTCCCATTTGCTCATATGGTTTGGGATGAAGGGCTTCTTGCTAAATGGGGAACCATTGACTTTGCTGGTGGCGATGTGGTTCATATCACGTCAGGGGTGTCAGGTTTGGTTCTAGCCTTGATGCTTGGTAAACGTCGTGACTATCATCGTTTGGAATACCGTCCTCACAACGTACCATTTGTCTTTTTAGGAGCTGGTATCCTTTGGTTTGGTTGGTTTGGTTTTAACGCTGGGTCAGCTCTTGCAGCAGATGGACTTGCGGTTCATGCTTTTATCACAACACATATCGCAGCAGCATCAGCCCTATTATCATGGATGATTGTTGAAAAAATCATGGCGGGTCGTTTCTCACTTGTAGGCGCGTCAACAGGTTTGGTAGCAGGGCTTGTTGCGATCACACCAGGGGCAGGTTTTGTATCAACTTGGAGTTCTCTTATCATTGGTCTTTGTGTGAGTCCTATTTGTTACTTTGCTATTTCTGTTTTGAAACCAAAATTAGCTTATGATGATGCCTTGGATGCCTTTGGTTGTCACGGTATCGGTGGTATTTTTGGTGGTCTAGCAACAGCTATTTTCACAACGCCAGAATTGGCTCTTGATTCGCATAATGTTGGTTTGATTTATGGCAATGCTCACTTGCTTTTGGTCACAGTAGCTGCTATTATCTTTACAATTGTTTGGTCAGCGGTAGCAAGTTTTGTGATTATCAAAGTCATTTCGCTCTTTATGGACATCCGTGTGGAAGAACGTTTGGAAGCAATTGGTCTTGATGATGCTGAGCATAAAGAAACAGCCTACCCAACCTTCATGGGATTGGATTCTTAATAAAAGCGAGGAAGTGACATTATGAAAAAAGTAGAAGCCATTATTCGAGCAGACCGCTTGGAAGATTTAAAGGATGCCCTGTCTAAGAAGAATCTGACCAATGGCATGACTGTCAGTCAGGTTTTGGGCCACGGCAAGCAACGTGGATTTGCGGAATATGTTCGTGGTCAAAAAATTGTGCCAACCTTATTGGCAAAAGTTAAGGTGGAAATCGTGGTTTGCGATGCTTTGGTGGATGATGTGGTGAGTAGTATCTGCCAGACTGTTCGGACAGGCGATGTCGGCGATGGGAAGATTTTTATCATTCCAGTTGATGAGGTGATTCGCATTCGGACAGGCGAAAAGGGCAGAGATGCTCTCTAATCAAAAAAACGAGGACGGCTAAGTCCTCATTTTTGGCTTTTAGGCCATGATTTTAGTACCGTGGGCGGCTTGGGCACCCGTTTGTTTAATCAAATCTTGGTAGTTTTCTGCTGTCACGCCACCGCCAATCATGATTTCAATGCGACCGTCAGCATATTCAACCAAGTCTTTCAAGTGGGTGATGTTTTCAGTAATTGGGTTATTTTGAGCAGACCCATGTGTCAAAATACGCGTGAAGCCTAAGTCCACCAATTGGTCAATGGCTTCTGTTTGTTGATCAAGTGGGATATGGTCAAAAGCCATGTGGAAAACTAGCGGCAAACCCTGTGTTGCTGGCAAGAGTTGTTCAATAGCGTCTTGGTCAATGAGGTTGTCCTCGGTTAACAATCCCAAAACCAAGCTATCACTTTCTAATTCCACCGCGCGTAAAATATCATCTTCCATGATGCGCAATTCACTATCATTATAGACAAAATTCCCTCCACGCGGACGAATCATAGTGGCTAGGGCAATGCTTTTTTCATGGAGATAGCGCGCTGCTTCCTTGATAACCCCATAAGAGGGAGTCGTACCGCCAACGGCTAAGTTATCGCACAATTCAACGCGTTTAATCGTATCATCGAGCTGGTTAAGGCGTGTGGTATTTTCTGCACAAAATTCTTTAATAATCATGAAAACTCCTTTTCTAGTTCTTCGTTATCATTATAACATGATTATTTATAAATCATTTGAGTAAAAATCTTAAAAATCTTTACAAAATTCAGAATATTATGCTATAATTTATAACAATTATAACGGAGGTATTTTTATGACAATTTACAATTTCTCTGCAGGTCCTGCAGTGTTGCCAAAACCCGTGCTTGAACAAGCACAGCGTGAAATGCTTGACTACCAAGGTAGCGGCATGAGTGTTTTAGAAATGTCCCACCGTTCCAAAGAGTTTGACCACATTATTAAAGAAGCAGAACGCTTGTTGCGTGAATTGATGGCGATTCCTGATAATTATAAGGTACTGTTTCTTCAAGGTGGTGCATCAACGCAATTTACAATGCTGCCTTTGAATCTAGCAAAGGGGCGTAAAGCGTACTATCTTGTTGGAGGATCATGGGGGAAAAAAGCTTATGCAGAAGCTGTAAAATTGTCCAAAACCATTCCTTTTGAGCCTGTTTTGTTGGCATCGTCTGAGGATACGGTGTATGACCATATTCCAACATTTGACCCTAAAACCATTGATCCAGAAGCCGCTTATGTGCATATCACAACCAACAATACCATTGAGGGAACAGCCATTTATGACCTTCCTGATACCAATGGTGTGCCGATTGTCGCTGATATGTCGTCTAATATTTTAGCTGCGCGCTACAATGTGGAAGATTTTGCGGTTATTTATGCAGGCGCTCAAAAGAACATTGGTCCTGCAGGTGTGACTGTGGTGATTATCCGCGAAGATTTCCTAAACGACGAGCCAACTTTGTCATCAATGCTGGATTATCGCATCCAAGCAGAGGCAGGTTCGCTCTACAATACCCCACCAGCTTATAGCATTTACATTTCAAAATTGGTTTTTGAGTGGGTCAAGGCCTTTGGTGGTGTGGATAAAATGGAAGAAGCCAATCGTGAAAAATCAGGACTTTTGTACGATTTCATTGACCAGTCTGATTTTTACACCAATCCTGTTAAAAATCCAGCCCAACGTTCTGTTGCCAATGTTCCTTTTGTGACACCAAGTAAAGAATTGGATGCGCAGTTTGTGGCAGAAGCGACAGCGCTTGGCTTTAAAAACATCAAAGGGCACCGCTCAGTTGGAGGCATGCGTGCAAGTCTTTACAACGCATTCCCACGTCAAGGTGTGGTGGATTTGATTGCCTTTATGAAGCAATTTGAAGCTGAAAATAAATCTAACTAATGCCCTTTTTACAGCAGAAATGTTATACAATAGGTGTATATCAATAAAAAAGAGGTAATAAAATGGAGATTAGACAAGCTTTTCCCAATGAAGTGACACCAATCATGCGAGTAATTGAGGATGCTAGAAAGCAATTAGCTGCAAGTGGTAGCAACCAGTGGCAAGGGACTTACCCTGATGAAAATACCATTTATGATGATATTTTAGCTGGTCAAGCTTATGTAGGCTTATTGGATGGGGAAATTGTTGCCCATGCTGCGGTGGTGATTGGGGTTGAACCTGCTTATGAAAAGATTTACGATGGTCATTGGCAGCACAACAATCACCAATACGTCACCTTTCACCGTGTGGCGGTCTTATCGCGCGTGACAGGGCAAAAAGTCGCTCAAACCTTTCTTCAAGGCTTGATTGAAGGGACAAAAGGGCATGATTTTCGTTGCGATACCCACGAGAAAAACCTTGCTATGCAGCATATTTTGACCAAACTCGGTTACGTTTATTGTGGAAAAGTCCCTGTTGATGGGGAACGTCTAGCTTATCAAAAAATCAAAACTAAGGCTGAGAATGCCTTTTATCAAGAAGTTGATGAGGCGGACCACCATAGTTTGTAACAAATAAGAGAAAAGGGAGGCTGCCTGCAGCCTTGGAGTGAAGTCTATGGTCTATAGTGTTAAAACGTTTAATAATATCAATCAAGTGGGTCTAAAGGAATTAGGCAATCATTTTCAGGTAGATGGTGATTTGGCAGATAATCCTGATGCTTATATTTTGCGGAGCCAAAATCTGCACGGGACAACATTTCCAGATAATCTCAAAGCTATTGCGCGTGCGGGTGCTGGTACGAATAATATTCCGATTGACGAGGCAACGGCAGCAGGGATTGTGGTTTTTAACACCCCAGGTGCCAATGCCAATGCCGTCAAAGAAGCTGTTTTAGCATCTCTTTTGATGTCTGCGCGTGATTACATTGCTGCAAATAAATGGGTCAATACCTTGTCAGGTGATGACGTTCCCAAACAAGTTGAAGCAGGCAAAAAACAATTTGCAGGTAGTGAAATTTCAGGTAAAACCCTTGGTGTCATTGGACTTGGTGCCATTGGTGGTCGCATTGCCAACTACGCTCAACGTCTAGGTATGAATGTCATGGGCTATGACCCTTATGTGTCTATTGAAACGGCTTGGAATATTTCACACCATGTCAAACGCGTGGACGATGTGAAAGAGATTTTTGCCAATGCGGATTACATCACTGTTCATGTGCCTTTGACTGATGAAACCCGTCACACTTTTAATAGCGAAGCCTTTGCCTTGATGCCAAAGGGAACTGTGATTATCAACTTTGCCCGTGGTGAATTGGTGGATAATGCTGCACTTTTTGATGCGATTGAAACTGGCGTTGTTAAACGCTATATCACTGATTTTGGGACAGAAGAGCTTTTAAATAAAGATAAAATCACGGTTTTCCCACACGTTGGTGGTTCAACGGCAGAAGCTGAGTTGAATTGTGCGATTATGGCTGGTAAAACAATTCGTCAATTTATGGAAACAGGTGAAATCACCAATTCTGTGAATTTCCCAAATGTGCATCAGGCTTTGACGGCGCCTTATCGCATTACCTTGATTAACAAAAATGTGCCAAATATCGTGGCGAGAATTTCAACCGCCGTGTCTAACCTAGGCATTAACATTGACAATATCATTAACCGTTCAAAAGGCGAGTACGCATATACTTTGCTTGATTTGGACGAAACAGACAAAGCGAAAATTGATGATTTGGTAGCAACCTTTGAAGCCAGCGACAACATCGTTCGTGTGCGCTTAATTACCAAAAAATAAAGCCAGTTCCCTATTACCTCGCGTGGGTGATAGGGGCTTTTGTTTTTCCTTCCCACCGCTTTTTGCTATAATGAAATCAGTTAAACCTCTAGCATTTGGAAAGGCACTGACGATGTTGATGCGAATCTATTACCCTTCTCCCTTGGGAACTATCAGTTTGTTGGCAGATGAGCGTGGCTTGCTGGGATGCTACTTTGTCGGGCAAAAGTATTTTGAAAATGGCTACCGCGACCAAGCGATTGTGGAGGGTGATTCTATCTTTTTAGCAGATGCAACAGCGTGGTTAGATGCTTATTTTGTTGGTGAAAATCCTAAAGCTGAGGACGTGGTTTTAGCTCCACAAGGAACGGCTTTTCAACAAAACGTGTGGCAGGTTTTGAGGGAGATTCCTTATGGAAAAACGATGACTTATGGGGAAATTGCCCAAAAAATCCAGTGTGCATCTGCCCAAGCAGTCGGTGGTGCTGTCGGAAAAAATCCTTTGTCTGTCTTTGTTCCTTGTCATCGGGTTTTAGGAAGTCAAGGGCAGTTAACGGGATATGCTGGAGGACTAGAGCGGAAACGTTGGCTTCTATCCCATGAAGGGGTCACGTTTTAGAAAAGAGGACATGATGTTAACATTTTATGAATACCCAAAATGCAGTACTTGCCGTCGTGCTAAAGCAGAATTACAGAAATTAGGAGTGGATTTTAAGGCAGTTGATTTGACGGTGGATACACCCACAGCAGAGCAACTAAAGAAATGGATGCAAGAGTCCGATTACACGATAAAGAACTTTTTCAACACCAGCGGTCAGGCTTACCGCGCTTTGGGCTTGAAAGATAAGGTTGATAGTCTTTCCATTGATGAGGCGGCTGAGTTGCTGGCTTCAGACGGCATGTTGATTAAGCGTCCCGTACTAGTCAAGGACAATCATGTCTTGCAACTGGGTCACCGTAAGTCTTACCGTGATTTATTTGAATAAGTAAAATACCTCGGAGAACAGCATCTCTGAGGTATTTTTTATGCTTACAAATCAATTTCCAAAAGAATTGGGGTGTGGTCTTGGCGAGCGCCTGAGTCAATCATTTCAGATTTGACGATTTTATCGGCAATGCGATTTGATGTGAGCCAATAGTCAATCCGCCAGCCAGCATTGTTGATTTTGCTGGTTTTGCTGCGTTGTGCCCACCAGCTATAGACATTTGGAATGTCGCCATGAATATAACGGAAAGTGTCGGTAAAGCCCTTAGCCAACAAATGAGTAAAGCCTGAACGTTCTTCATCTGTGAAACCAGGTGAACGACGGTTGGCACTTGGGTGAGCTAAGTCAATTTCCTTGTGGGCAACATTGTAATCGCCAGTTGCCAAAACAGGTTTCTTTTGGTCCAATGATACCAAGTAATCTGCGTATTTTTCATCCCAAATTTGGCGATCGGCTAAGCGTCTTAACCCATCCCCAGCATTTGGCGTATAAACTTGGGTAACATAGTAGTGCTCAAATTCAAGGGTGATGATACGTCCTTCACAATCCATGGTGTCAGGGGAACCAATTTCAGGGTAAGAAATACTTGGGTTTAAGCCCTTTTTGTAAAGAAACATGGTACCAGCGTAGCCTTTTCTAGCAGGTTCAACAGACGAACGCCAAGCGATTTCATAATCTGGGAAATAGTCTTGTAAGATTTGCAGGTGTTTTTTCGTTGGGCCTTTGGCAGACAATTTGGTTTCTTGGATAGCGATGATGTCAGCTTCTTCCGCGACTAAGGTATCAATAACCGCGCGTGACAAAACGGCGCGTGCAGAATCGCTGGTCAAGGCAGCGTTAAGCGAGTCGATATTCCATGAGATTAATTTCATAAGGTAAAACAGGTCTTCTTTCTATACTTTGCTACCTGCTATTCTACCAAAAAATCCCCCATCCAGCGATAAATTTGATTATTCTGATTGATTTACGCTATAAGGGGTCACAGAAATGTGGTATAATGAGGTGTTATCAATAAAGGAGTTTCATTAGCTTCGATTTGAAAGGAAAGAAAATGACGAGTAAACAACCTTTTTACATTACGACACCGATTTACTACCCATCAGGTAAGCTTCACATTGGTTCAGCTTACACGACAATTGCTTGTGACGTTTTAGCCCGTTACAAACGCATGATGAACCACGAAGTCTTTTATTTAACAGGACTTGACGAACACGGTCAAAAAATTCAACAAAAAGCAGAAGAAGCAGGTATCACGCCACAAGCTTACGTTGACGGCATGGCTGCTGACGTTAAAAAATTGTGGGAAATGCTTGATATTTCTTATGACAAATTTATCCGCACAACAGATGACTACCATGAAAAAGTGGTGGCTGATGTGTTTGAAAAATTGTTGGCACAAGATGACATTTATTTGGGCGAATATTCAGGTTGGTATTCAGTTTCAGATGAAGAATTTTTCACAGAAAGCCAATTAGAAGAAGTTTTCCGTAACGAAAAAGGGGAAGTCATTGGTGGTATTGCCCCTTCTGGTCATGAAGTTGAGTGGGTTTCTGAGGAGTCATACTTCCTTCGCTTAGGCAAATACGCTGACCGCTTGGTTGACTTTTTCCATGCTCACCCTGATTTTATTCAGCCTGAAGGTCGTATGAACGAAATCATCAAAAACTTCATTGAACCTGGTCTTGAAGATTTGGCTGTGAGCCGTACGTCATTTACATGGGGTGTCAAAGTGCCATCTAATCCAAAACACGTGGTATATGTGTGGATTGATGCTCTATTGAACTATGTGACTGCTCTTGGTTACGACCAAGAAGACCATGCCAACTTTGACAAATTCTGGAACCAAGGTACTGTTTTCCACATGGTTGGTAAAGATATCTTGCGTTTCCACTCTATTTACTGGCCAATTATGTTGATGATGTTGGACATGAAATTGCCAGAACGCTTGATTGCTCACGGTTGGTTTGTCATGAAAGACGGTAAAATGTCTAAATCAAAAGGTAACGTGGTTTACCCTGAAATGCTGGTAGAACGTTACGGTTTAGACCCACTTCGTTATTACCTCATGCGTTCTCTTCCAGTCGGTTCAGATGGAACCTTCACGCCTGAAGATTACGTTGGACGTATCAATTATGAGTTGGCAAATGACCTTGGAAACTTGCTCAACCGTACCGTTGCCATGATTAACAAATATTTTGACGGTAAGGTTCCAACTTATGTGGAAAATGTGACAGCCTTTGATGCGGATTTGGCGGCTGTCGTGGCAGAAAATATCGCAGAATACCACAAACAAATGAACGCAGTTGATTACCCACGTGCTTTGGAAGCTGTTTGGAACATCATCTCACGTACTAATAAATACATTGACGAAACAGCGCCTTGGGTTCTTGCTAAAGACGAGGCTAAACGCGATGAATTGGCAGCTGTAATGGCACATTTGGCGGCTAGTCTGCGCGTGGTGGCTCACTTGATCCAACCATTTATGATGAGCACCTCAGATGCTATCATGGAACAACTTGGTCTTGGCAATGATTTTGACCTTGAAAAATTGACCTTGGCTGGTTTCCCAGAAGGTATCACAGTAGTTGCTAAAGGAACACCAATCTTCCCACGTCTTGATATGGAAGAAGAAATTGACTACATCAAAGCCAACATGGGAGCTGGTGCAGTTGTTGCCGAAGAAAAAGAATGGGACCCAGCAGACGTTGAACTTAACAATGAGAAAAAAGCCATTAAATTTGATGATTTTGACAAGGTTGAAATCCGTGTTGCTGAAGTCAAAGAAGTGTCTAAAGTTGAAGGCTCTGAAAAACTCTTGAAATTCCGCTTGGATGCCGGTGATGGTGAAGACCGTCAAATCCTTTCAGGTATCGCGAAATACTATCCAAACGAACAAGAATTAGTGGGAAAAAAATTACAAATCGTAGCTAATTTGAAACCACGGAAAATGATGGGCTTGCTCAGTCAAGGAATGATTTTATCAGCTGAACACGATGGCCATTTAACTGTTTTAACAGTGAATCCAAGTGTTCCAAACGGCAGCCAAATTGGCTAAGAGAGCAGAATATTCAGCCTCAAATCAGAGGCTGAGTATTTGTTTGTTGAGGAATGAAACTCCTTTCAGGAAATGACAGTTTATTTTCATTTAAGTTTCCTTTGCTAGATTTTAAGGGACTTTTAACTGAAAAAACGAATAGAATTGAGAAAAACAGATGAGTTTAACGATTTTATCCAGAGCGGATTACGAACAAGTGAGTGCCTCTTTTAAAGAACGCTCGTTTATGCAGTCTGTCGAAATGGCAGATTTACTTGAAAAACGTGGGTTTGAGGTGACTTTTCTAGGTTTGGAGGCAGACGGAGCTATCCAGGTGGCTGGCATTTTGTATAGCAAGGCGATGACAGGTGGGCTTCACATGGAAATCAATTCAGGTCCAGCTTCTAAGGACCCAGCCTATCTTTCAGGCTTTTATCGGGAATTACAAGCCTACGCCAAGGAAAATGGCGCCTTGGAGCTGATTGTCAAACCTTATGACATTTATCAAAGTTTTGATACCCATGGCAATCCCAACGACGATGAAAGACCAGAATTGATTACAGATTTGACAGACCTTGGCTATCACTATGATGGTTTGCAGACGGGCTACCCTGATGGTGAACCAGATTGGCATTATGTCAAGGATTTGACAGGCTTGACACCTGAAACGCTACGCAACTCCTTCAGTAAAAAAGGACGCCCTTTGGTTAATAAGACCAATTCTTTCGGTATCAAGGTGCGTCGCCTCAAACGTGATGAATTGTCTATTTTTAAAGAAATCACAGCTTCCACATCAGCAAGACGCGATTATCAAGACAAGCCTTTAGATTATTATGAGGACTTTTATGATAGTTTTGGGGATAACTGTGAATTTATGATTGCGACTTTGAATTTTAAAGATTATCTAAACAACCTTCAAGAAGGTTATGATGATATTGCGGCTCAGTTAGCGGTTTTAAATCAAAAAATTGCTGACGGGGTCAACTCAGC
Source organism: Streptococcus alactolyticus (assembly GCF_042649785.1). Classification (NCBI taxonomy): domain Bacteria; kingdom Bacillati; phylum Bacillota; class Bacilli; order Lactobacillales; family Streptococcaceae; genus Streptococcus; species Streptococcus alactolyticus. The sequence continues at coordinate 115,141 of NZ_JBHRZX010000006.1, forward strand.
TAAGGTTAACAAACAAAAAGCGCAGTTGGATAAGCAAATTGCCACTTTTGACGTTCGTATCAAGGAAGCTAAGGACTTGATTGCTCAGCACGGTTCAGAAGATGTGGTCTTGGCAGGTAGTCTCTTTATCTACACACCACAAGAAGCGGTTTACCTTTTCAGCGGTTCTTACACCGAATTTAACAAATTCTACGCACCAGTAATACTGCAAGAGCACGTCATGACAGAAGCTATTAAACGTGGCATTACCTTTTATAACTTCCTTGGTATTCAAGGTGTTTTCGACGGTAGCGATGGTGTCCTTCGTTTCAAACAAAATTTCAATGGTTACATTGTCCGTAAAATGGGGACTTTCCGTTATTACCCACGCCCTAGATTGCATAAAGCCATTACAGCAGTGAAAAAGTTGTTAGGAAGAGCCTAAACATTCGTCAAAACGAGCTTACGGGCTCGTTTTTTGATATACTAGAGATAGTAACAACAAGGAGAGAAAAATGACTTTTGAAGAGATTATTTTTATGTATAATTTATAGTCTTTGATAGGTTTGAATATCCATGATATTAAAGCTATTTATAAAATTTAACATTTAATAGACTTGAATACTTTTTCGCCAAAAGTCCACTAAAAAGAGTATTAAAATGAGTCCCGCAAGCAAGAAAAAAGCACCCCTACAAAGGTGCTTTTCTTAAGTAATGTTAAATATACCTATTGTTTTTTACCAAATAATAAATCTTTTAAAAATATCACAATATACAGTACAAAACAGGACACAGATATAAATATTAATATTACTCCAACATAAGTCATTATATTGTAATTTAAAGGTATCGATTGATTTGCAAAAAACAAAGATGAAATAACGTTTAGGATGAAACCTATAATTCCTGTAAATATTCCTAATCTCAATAAAATATGTAATTGTCTAACCCACTCACCAAAAGCCATTTTCTCTTTATTAAAAAAATAAAAAGCTACAATTCCTGCTACTAAAATAATATACATCTAGATTCTCCTATAAACTCATTATTATGTTGAAAATCTTTCAACAAAATAACATTTATTAATAATATAACCGTAAAAACTAAATAAGTCAATAATATTTGAATTTTTTATATGTAAAATAAACTTTGAATTTATTAAATCTATTATGTGATTTTTAGTTATTTAGCTTAGCCATTGCTTACTTATGTACTTTAAAAAATATTCATTCCAATGTTCAATTTTCATATAGTTACCTTTCTTTCTGTCAATGTAAACTAGTTCCATGTGTTTCCTTTCTAGTAATCTTTAGCTAGCCATTGCATAGCTTTAACATAAATGGTATCTTTAACATTTCCACATGTTATTAATTTCTTGTAAGTAATAGGGTGAATTCCTATTTCTTTACTAGCACTTTGTGAGGTTAGCATTTTATCAGCCTGTTTTCTTCTAAGCGCTCGAGATTGTTCTTCTGAAATTATCATTTCATACCCCTTTCTAATAAAGAATTTATTTACAAGTCAAGTGATTAGTAAAAAAAAACTTTATTTTTAAGAAGTAATGTGTTTTAATATAATTGAGGTGATATTAATATGAATAGACTTAAAGAATTAAGACAGGAAAGAAAACTAACGCAAGATGAGCTATGTAAAAATCTTGTGGAATTTTATGAAAACGATACTAGTTTTAAACCTATTTCTAAAATGAATATTTCAAATTGGGAAAATGGCAAACATGAGATAAAGCCTGATAAAGCTGAAAAATTAGCCAAATATTTTGGTGTGACAGTTCCCTATTTGCTTGGCTATGAGAGTTCAGACTTTGGAAGAAGGTTAAAGGAACTACGTGAGATTAATTATTTAACCATAGAAAGGGCATCTAAAGAATTAAATATTCCGACTGAATTATGGAAAGATTTTGAGACTAGAGATAATTTTGTTCCCAGAGAGAAGCTAGCGAGTCAAATTGCTCATTATTTTGGTGTTGATGTGGACTTTTTACTTGGTAAGTCAACAATTCTTAATAAAAAAGAATTTCAATCGATAGAACCAGATTCATATACCCCAACAGATGAAGAAGTAGAAAAACAGATAAAGGATTTTGAGGACGAACAAAGAAACAAAAAAGAATTTGAAGAGGAACAGAGAAAGAAAAACAGTAATCTATTTATTACAGATTTTTCTAATTTGATTGATTTTAAACATGATGAAGATAGTTTGAATGAAATTAAACTCAGTACCTTAGAGTATTACAACAAACTTGACTCTGAATATAAGAAGATGCTTTTCATTAATGCAATTGATTTAATAGATGAATCAAAAGAAAAGGAACTTTTCAAAATATCAAACAATATTTATTCAATGCAGGAATATGAAAAGTTTGATAGAAAAATGTGGCTTGAAGAAATGGAATATCGGCACAAAAATAATTTACCTTTAACGGATTTTTAACAAAAATAAAATACTTTTTTAAAAAAATATTTTCCTACATTTCAGTAACGCCAATTGCTGTCTTTGCCTATCTAATTCCTTTACTTGCTTGTGGGTGGTTAGAAGAGGTAAGAATATGAAAATAATAGAATACAAAAAGAAAAACGGTACAATCGTGTACCGTGCTAACATTTATTTAGGTGTTGACCAAGTGACTGGGAAGAAAGTAAAAACCAGTGTGACGGGTAGGACAAGAAAAGAAGTTAAACTAAGAATTAAAGAAGCTCAACATGATTTTAAAGCCAATGGACAAACAGTCACAAAAGCTGTACCAGTGAAAAATTATAAAGAACTTGCTGAATTGTGGTTAAAAAGTTATGAAATGACTGTAAAGCCTCAAACGTTTATTTCAACTAAAAGAATGATATACAATCACTTAATACCAGTATTCGGGGATATTAAACTTGATAAATTGTCAGTAAGTTATATTCAGGGGTTTATCAATGACTTATCAAAAGAGTTTGTTCACTTTGGTGCTGTTCATTCAATTAATAAACGCGTTTTACAATATGGTGTGTCATTGCAATTAATTCCTTTCAAACCCGCTCGTGATGTCATACTGCCTAAAGTGGTTAAACCAGACAATAAGGTAATTAAGTTTATAGACTATAATGATTTAAAAGCTCTTATGTCTTATATGGAAAAATTATCTAATAAAAAATATAGTTACTATTTTGATTATGTGCTTTATAGCGTACTGTTAGCAACTGGTTGTCGCTTTGGTGAAGCAGTTGCCCTTACATGGTCGGATATTGATTTTGAAAATGCCACAATTGATATTAATAAGAATTATAACCGTTCAGTTGATATTGTAGGCACTCCAAAGAGTAAAGCGGGTTATCGTGTCATAAGCATTGACCAAAAGACTGTTAATCTGTTACGCTTATACAAAAATAGACAAAGGCAATTGTTTACTGATATAAGTAGTGAAGCCCCTGAGGTTGTTTTTGCAACTCCTACAAGGAAGTACCAAAACACGGCTATTCGTCAAGAATCTTTAGATAGACGCCTAAAAGAGATTGATTGCCCTAGGTTTACTTTCCATGCTTTTCGTCACACTCATGCTAGCTTGCTTTTGAATGCGGGTATACCTTACAAAGAATTACAGTATAGGCTAGGCCATTCTACTTTAGCCATGACTATGGATATATATAGCCACTTATCCAAAGACAAAGAAAAAGAAGCAGTTTCATATTATGAAAAAGCAATAAATAGCCTGTAGGTGAACTAAAAGGTGAACTAATTTTTAAATTTACATTTTACAATAGCCACAAAGACTATCATACCAACACTAAAACATAGTAAGGAAGAAAAACATGACATTTGAAGAGATTTTACCAGGATTAAAAGCGAAGAAAAAATACGTGCGTACAGGCTGGGGCGGTGCCGAAAACTACGTGCAATTGTTTGACAGCATTGAGCAAAACGGTGTGGCTTTGCCAGTGACCCCTTATTTCCTCATCAACGTTTCTGGTGAGGGCGAGGGCTTTTCTACGTGGTCACCGACCCCTTGTGACGTTTTAGCGACCGATTGGGTGGAAGTCCATGACTAAGGTGCTTATCACAGGCGTCAGTTCTGGCATTGGACTGGCACAAGCTCGTCTTTTTTTGAAAAATGGCTGCGCAGTTTATGGGGTTGACAAATCAGAAGCCCCTGATATTCAAGAAGAGAATTTTCATTTTTTGCAGTTGGATATCACAGGGAATTTAGCTGCGCTTTTTGATGTTGTGCCTGATGTGGATATCCTATGCAATACGGCAGGTATTCTCGATGCTTACAAGCCCTTGCTGGCTATATCAGATGACGAAATAGCAGACGTTTTTCAGACCAATTTCTTTGCAACCGTTGCTATTACTCGCCATTATTTAGCCAAGATGGTGGAACGACAAGCGGGCATCATTATCAATATGTGTTCGATTGCGTCTTTTATGGCAGGTGGGGGCGGAGCAGCCTATACAGCGAGCAAACACGCACTTGCAGGTTTCACCCGCCAGCTTGCCCTTGATTATGCCAAAGACAAGGTTCAGGTTTTTGGTATTGCACCAGGTGCGGTTAAGACAGCCATGACAGCTAGTGATTTTGAACCAGGCGGGTTGGCTGATTGGGTAGCTCAAGAAACCCCAATTGGACGTTGGAGTAGCCCTGACGAAATAGCAGAATTAACAGGCTTTTTAGCCTCAGGCAAAGCCAGCTCTATGCAGGGCGAAATTGTTAAAATTGACGGTGGCTGGAGTTTGAAGTAGGAGAAAACTATGAATGCACAAGAACTTTGGAACAAGTATAAGAAAATGAATCCTTCAATCGGAGATGACATTGACGCTTGGCAATTTGGTACGGAAGCTGATGTGTTGGCACAGTTGGTCCTTGAGGAAACCAAAACGGCGACAGCATCGGCCTATGATTTGTACCACATTGACAATGTCCCCTTGCCTGAAGTTGGGTCTTATGATGTGATTTTAGATAGCAAAGACCGAGCAGTTTGCATTATTCAGATTAAAAAAGTCTCTGTTGTACCTTTTAAAGAAGTCTCGGAGAAGCATGCTTTCAAAGAAGGTGAGGGTGATAAATCGCTTGCTTACTGGCGAGATGTTCACGAAGCATTTTTCAAACCCTATTTTAAAGAATGTGGGTTGACATTCACACCAGAAAGCTTAATCGTTTTAGAAGAATTTGAAGTGGTTTATCCCACAGTTTAGTAAGATACGATAGGAGGAAATTCATGAAATTAGCCATTTTAGGAACAGGAAAAATCGTTGACGAGGTCTTGCCTGTTTTAAAAGAAATCAACGGCATTGCGATTGAAGCTATTTTGTCAACGCCACGCAGTTTAGAAAAAGCGCACCAATTGGCGAAGCTTTACGACATCACTCAGGCGACTAGCGACTATGATAGCCTTTTGGCAAATCCAAACGTTGATACGGTTTATGTTGCCCTGCCGAATCACCTTCATTATGCCTATGCCAAGAAGGCTTTGCTGGCGGGCAAACACGTGATTTGTGAGAAGCCTTTTACAATGACCTTAGACGAATTTGAAGACTTGACTCAGATTGCCGAGCAGCAGCAACGCATTTTGCTAGAAGCCATTACCAATCAATATTTGGGTAATTTCACCTCTATCAAGGCCAATCTTGCCAAGTTAGGTGAGATTAAGATTGTTACCTGTAATTATTCCCAATATTCATCGCGTTATGATGCTTTCAAGCGCGGGGAAATTGCGCCAGCCTTTGACCCACAAAAAGGTGGCGGTGCCCTCCGTGATTTAAATATTTATAATATTCATTTGGTGGTAGGCTTGTTTGGGAAACCGCAACGGGTACAGTATCTGGCTAATATGGAGCGTGAGGTGGATACGTCTGGTATTTTGCTTATGGACTATGGCGATTTCAAAGCGGTTTGTATTGGTGCCAAGGATTGTGCGGCAGAACTGACTTCAACTATTCAGGGCAATAAAGGTTCTTTGGCCATTCTTGGTGCTACCAATACCTTGCCCGAAATAGCACTGGCACTCAATGAAGAAAGCAAGACGATTATCAACGAAAACACGCTCAATCACCGAATGCACGATGAATTTGTGGCCTTTCAAGCTATTATTGAGCAAGAAAATATGACAGCTACCAAGCTTGCCCTAGACCATAGCCGCTTGGTTATGGAAGTCTTGGAACAAGCTGTTCAAATTATGTGGCATCAGTAACTTAAAAATCACGTTCAGTTGTGTTAATTATGGTATAATGGAATAGATTGTGTGAGAAAGTACAAAGTATTCGCACGCTACTCTATATTTATAAGGAATATTAGTCATGTCAAATTATGCAATTATTTTAGCCGCTGGTAAAGGAACTCGCATGAAATCAGACTTGCCAAAAGTGCTTCATCAAGTATCTGGTCTGACCATGCTAGAACACGTTTTTCGTGCTGTATCAGCCTTAAATCCAGAAAAAAACGTGACGGTTATCGGGCACAAAGCCGATATGGTTCGTGACGTTTTAGCAGGTCAATCAGAATTTGTTCTTCAAACAGAGCAATTAGGAACAGGTCACGCTGTCATGATGGCAGAGGAAGAATTGGCTGGTCTTGAGGGGCAAACCCTTGTTATCGCTGGGGATACTCCTTTGATTACAGGTGACAGTTTGAAACAGTTGGTTGATTTTCATATCAGCCATAAAAATGTAGCGACTATTTTAACAGCTACTGCTGACAATCCTTTTGGTTACGGACGTATTATCCGCAACGAAAATGGCGAAGTGCTTAAAATCGTTGAACAAAAAGACGCTTCTGAATTTGAACGCCAAGTCAAAGAAATCAATACAGGAACTTATGTCTTTGATAACAAACGTTTATTTGAAGCCCTCAAAAACATTAACACCAACAATGCCCAAGGGGAATATTACTTGACGGATGTCATTTCTATTTTCCGTAATAGTGGTGAAAAAGTTGGGGCTTATGTGCTTCATGATTTTGATGAAAGTCTTGGGGTCAATGACCGCGTGGCACTAGCAACTGCCGAAGAGATTATGCGTCGCCGTATCAACCACAAACACATGGTGAATGGCGTAACCTTCCAAAATCCTGCTGCGACTTACATTGACGTTGATGTGGAAATCGCCCCTGATGTCACTATCGAAGCCAATGTCACTCTAAAAGGCCACACAACAATCGGTACAGGCTCAGTCTTGACTAATGGCACTTATCTTGTTAATGCAACTATTGGTGAGCAAATCGTGATTACCAACTCAATGATTGAACAATCTGTTGTAAAAGACGGCGTAACCATTGGTCCATTTGCCCATGTTCGTCCTGATTCAACCCTTGAAAAGAATGTTCATATTGGTAACTTCGTCGAAGTTAAGTCATCACTTGTTGGTGAGGATACTAAAGCAGGGCATTTGACTTATATTGGCAATGCGACCGTAGGACACGACGTGAATTTTGGTGCAGGTACGATTATTGCCAACTATGATGGCCAGCACAAATTCAAGACCACCATCGGTAACAACGCTTTTGTAGGAAGCAATTCGACCATCATTGCTCCTCTTACTATTGGTGACAATGCCTTGACAGCTGCGGGTTCTACCATTTCTATGGATATTGAAAAAGACGCCTTAGCTATCGGACGCGGACGCCAAGTCAACAAAGCTGGCTATGCCCTCAACAAACCTCACCACCCAAACAATAAAAAGAAATCGTAATAGCATGGAATCTGAGATGAGGGTCTCAGGTTCTTTATTTGCCTTGCGCTTTTAGATTTTTTTAGCATTTTTGCGTTATCATAGTAAGGATATTTTGACAATAATGGCATTTCTGGCAAATTTATAGTAGAATCAAACGTGAAAGGTATTTTAAAGGTAGAGCAGATGGATTTTGAGGAAAAAACAATTAAACGCACTGAGGTTTTTGATGGGCATATTTTTAAGGTTGTCGTGGATGACGTGGAATTGCCTAATCAATTAGGGCAAGCTAAACGGGAATTGATTTTTCACGGTGGGGCGGTGGCCGTTTTGCCAGTGACCAAGGACAATCGCATTGTCTTGGTTAAGCAGTACCGCAAGGCGATTGAAAAAGTGTCTTATGAAATTCCAGCAGGGAAATTGGAAGCTGGTGAAGCTCAGCATGAGCAAGAAGCTGCGGCGCGTGAATTGGAAGAAGAAACAGGCTACTCAGGACAATTAACAAAAATCTATGATTTTTACACTGCAACAGGCTTTTGCAATGAAAAAATCAGATTGTATCTTGGAACTGATTTGCAAAAAGTGCCGAATCCTCGTCCGCAAGATGACGATGAAGTCCTTGAAATCTTGGAGTTGACTTATGCAGAATGCATGGATTTGGTTGCTTCGGGAGCTATCGAGGATGCTAAAACGATTATCGCCCTACAATATTACGCGTTAACATTTGGAGGAAACTTGTAATGGGAAAACCACTTTTAACAGACGAGATAATCGAGCGTGCTAACCGTGGTGAACTTTTTTATGATGACATGATGACTGACGATGAAGAAACGAAAGTTATTCGGACAGATCGTTACGACAGCATTATACCGCCTGAAGAGTATGCTGACAGAGGCTTTTTAGAAAGATGGACCAACCGCAAGCAAAAGGATCAGTTCGTCTATAAAAGCCGTCGGATTGAAAATGTCAAGCGAAGCCGTTTTCAACGCAAATTAAACTTGGCGATATTGATTATCTTTCTTTTGCTTGTGGCGTTATTCTACGCTGTGTTTAAACTCTAAGAAAGCGAGAAAAGGAGGACAAGCCACTGCTTAAGCGGTGTGCGAAGATGTGATGAAAATTGGAATTATAGCAGCAATGGAGCAAGAATTACGACTTCTTGTAGACCATTTGGAAAATAAAGTCGAACACCATGTTTTAGGAAACACGTATTACGAAGGAAAACTGGGCCGTCATCAAGTTGTCTTGGTGCAATCAGGTGTCGGAAAAGTCATGTCAGCTATGTCGTTTGCCATTTTGGCGGACCATTTTGGAGTGGATGCCTTGATTAACACAGGGTCAGCTGGCGCTGTTGCAGAAGGTTTGCAAATTGGCGATGTTGTTGTGGCTGACACTTTAGCTTACCACGATGTTGATTTGACAGCCTTTGGCTATGACTACGGTCAAATGTCTATGCAACCTTTGTATTTTGAATCTGATAAAACATTCGTGGAAACGTTTGAGCAAGTCTTGAGTGAAGCAGACGTGCCAAGCCATATTGGTTTGATTGCGACAGGAGATTCTTTTATCGCTGGCCAAGATAAAATTGATGCCATCAAATCTGTTTTCCCACAGGTTTTAGCGGTTGAAATGGAAGGGGCTGCAATTGCCCAAGCCGCTCACAGTTTGAAAAAGCCATTTGTTGTTGTGCGTGCCATGTCTGACACCGCAGCCCACGATGCTAACATTACCTTTGATGAATTTATCATTGCAGCAGGCAAACAATCTGCTGAGATTTTGTTAGCCTTCTTAGAAAAATTAGCTTAAATAGCATCTAAACCTAAAAAAGAAGAAAGTACCGAGTGGTATTTTCTTCTTTTTTTGCTTTATTTGTCAGCTGGTTTTAGTCCGACTCCAGTTGGTTTTTTAGTTTCTGTTTCAACTTGTTCTTCAGCGTCTTTTGAATCGCTGTTGAAGCCCATAGCCTCTCCTAAACGAATACTGATGTCAGTATCATCGTACTCACCGTCAAACATTTTGGCACCTGAACCCATAGCATAGACAGGAACTTTGTCACCAGAGTGGTCAGTTGTTGTCCAAGCCAAGCCAGCTTTTTTGTCTAGCAAACGAGTAGCCGTGATAGCAATTGGAACGTAGACACCGTAGCTTACATTTTGCTCATCTTCTGATTTTTTAGTTTCATCAAAGGCTGTTTTTAACTCGTTGTACTCTTCTTTAGAGCATTTAAGTCTGTTTTTAGCTAGTTCTTCCGCGTAAGCTTCGCTTTCAGCGTTTGTAACGTCTTCAGATGGCGCATCTGGATCCAAGACTAAGCCGAAGTAGTCTTCAATTTGTGGCGCAAATTCTTCGAAGGTCAAATCTGGATTTTTTTCCAAAGCTTCAGTAGTCAAGTCGGCAAAGGCAACTTGTGACCCTTTTTGGTTAGTTAAAAGATCAAAATAAGTGCTATTTCCTGTTGAACCATTACCAATTGTGAAACCACCAGTTGCATGGTCTGCCGTTACAACGATCAAGGTTTCGTCAGGATGCTCGTTGTAGAAGTCAATCGCTGTTTGAATTGACTCTTCAAAACCAAGTACTTCGTGAATAGCTGTTAGACCGTCATTGGCGTGCTCAGCCCAGTCCACTTTTCCACCTTCAACCATCATGAAGAAACCTTCAGGATCATCTTCCATGACTTCAATTCCTTTAGCTACCATGTCGCTAAGGGTTTGGTCACCTTCTTCTTGGTCAATGGTATAAGGCATTGAACCGCTATCTTGTAAACGCTCAGATACTAGGTAAACTTTTTCAGAGTCAGCATTTATTTTCTCTGCTTTTTCTTTAGTATCAGCGATAGTGTAGCCATTTTCTTCCATGACTTCATAAAGGTCCTTTTGGTCCTCATCTTTACCAGTACGCTGTCCAAGTGAACCACCAGCAAAGTAGTCAAAACCTGATTCTGCCATTTGAAGTCCGATATCGTAGTAAGATTTACGAGACTCAACATTTGCGTAGAAAGCAGCAGGAGTTGCGTGGTTAAGCGTTACATTGGTCACAATTCCGACAGCTTTGCCAGCACGTTTGGCTTTTTCAGCCACAGAATCAGCAGATTTTTCCAAATCGCCTGTCAAACCGATGACTTTACTTTGGGTCTTAATTCCAGTTGCAAAAGCCGTAGCCGTAGCCGCTGAATCAGGAATGAATGAAGAACAGTCGTATTGTGTTTTCAGACCAACAACTGGCATTTCAGTAAAGTTCATACGATCTGGGTAAACTTCGCCTTTGTTTGTTTGTGTGTAGCCAAGATAATCTTCAGCAGCCGTTACAGGAGTTACCCCCATCCCGTCACCGATGAAAAGGAAAACATATTTAGCTTGGTTAGAATTGACTTTAGAATAGTCTTCCATTTTTGCACGGCTAGTATCGTACATTTGCACGTCTTTACCGTTAGCTGTTTCTTTTGCCAAGCTTGTGCTGTTTGCGGCTTCTGTATCCAATTTCAGCTTATTGCCTGATGATGTTGTTGAACTACAAGCAGCTAGCAAGGTGCTAGAAACCAGTAAGGTCACCCCTAAGCGTGCCAAATATTTTGAACTTTTTTTCATAAGAACCTCGTTAATAATTTTTAGACCTTGGTCTTGATTCTTATTCTAGCAAATGAATGTAAACTCCCTAACCGCCTTTTGTAAAACTTCCATAAATCCTTTTGCAGCAGGGTTTGATAAAATTTACAAAACAACAAAAAAACAGTAAAACGCTGATGTTTTGCTGTTAAAGAGATTCGATTTTTTCGAGGTAAATTTGTTCGGCGACGCGTTCTGGAATAATCAAGGTTTGTGAGTTGTGGATAAGTGTGTGGGTCTTGGCGTAGCTATCTTGTTTAACCAACTCCACAACATCATTGATGGCCAAGTGATGCTCTTGCAAATAGTTTAACAAATGCACCTCATCATGAACTCGGCAAATGCGATAAGTACCCAATTCTGAGATATGATTGAGTGGCTGACGGTGAATTTCTTGCAATAATTCTCCCTTTTGCGGAATGGTTCCACCGTGCGGGCAGAATTTTGGAAAACCTAGACTTTCTTCTAAACGGTCGATGAATGTAGTGGAAACTGTGTGCTCCAAAACTTCGGCTTCTTGGTGAATTTCATCAGGGCTATAATGCAACTCATTGGCTAGAAAGACTTCAATCAAGCGGTGTTTGCGGTACAATTCAGAAACCAAGAGCAAACCTTTTGGTGTCAAGTGATAGCCTACTTTTTGGTCTTTGGCAATGAGGGCTTCGTTGCTCATTTTTTTGACCATTTCAGAAACGGCTGGTGCTGAAACGCCCATCAATTCAGCGATGCCTTTATTGGTTACCTTGGCTTGACTTTCTCCAAGTTCGTTAATACATTTAAGATAATCTTCTTTATTTGGCGTCATATAATCTCGCTTTCTATCCTTTCTATTATACCAAAAAATCACGTATTCCTGTTCATCAATCCAACATAAGCAAAAAAATCAAGTCGCTAGGCTTACTTGATTTTTTAAGGGTTATCCTTAGTCCTTTTGTGAAGAACTGTCTTTTAGAATATCAATTGATGTGATGGTAACATCGGTTGTTGGCTTGTCGTTGTCATCGGTCGCGGTTTGAGCAATCTTATCCACAACGTCCATGCCATCAATTACTTGCCCAAAAACGGTGTAATTGCCATCTAAGCTTGGATTACCACCTTTAGCATAAGCTCCAATAATGGGTTCTGGGTAGCTTGATGATGAGAGTTTTTGCGATTGGTCATCTGTGTTTTGATTGATGAAAAATTGACTGCCATTGGTGTCTGCACCAGCATTTGCCATGGCAACCGCCCCGCGAATGTTGTAGAGGTAAGGTGAGATTTCATTTTTAAAACCATTGCCAGAATCAATGCTCTTATCCTTATTTTTCCAGATAGATTCTCCGCCTGTGCCATCTCCTTTAGGGTCACCTGATTGAATCATAAAATCAGAAATCACGCGGTGAAATAGCACGCCGTTGTAATAGCCTTCTTTGGCGTGAGTGAGAAAGTTTTCCACAGCGAGTGGAGCATATTTTGGAAATAACTTGATGGTGATGTCACCTTCAGAGGTGTGCATGAGGACTTCTGACTCGTTGTCAGTGACGTCATTAGATAATTGTGGAAAAGCTGACGTATCAGCACTCAAAGCTTTTTTCAATTCTTTTGGGTAGGCTTTTGAGGACGATGCACTGGCACTTTTTGAAGCAGAAGCGGCTGAAGCAGATGCTTTGGCATTGACGTAATCTTCTCCTCGAATGGCTTTGGTCAATTGGCTACAACCTGATAGGCTTACCAAACTAAGCATTATAACAAGCAATGGGATTGTTTTTTTCATGTAAACTCCTAAATATGTATCTTAAAGCTGTGTTGATAGGGTTATTTGTCAAAATTCATTGAGCTCTAAGCAAACTCAACTAAGCTATTCTACCATATTTTGTTTTCAATAACCTAAAAGTTTAAAAAATGCTATAATAAACTCATGGCAAAATCAAAAAATAGAAAAAAAGGTCGTAAAACGCGCCGACCAACTAAAGCAGAAATAAAAAGACAACAAGCCTTGCAACGCTTTATAGGGACTATTATTCTGATTATAGTCTTTTTCTTTGCAGTGACACGGCTGGGGATTTTTGGCGTTACGGTTTATAACCTCATGCGCTTTGCCGTTGGTAGCCTTGCTTATCTGGTTATGCTGGCTATTTTGGCTTATTTTATCGGTTTTAAATGGTTCCACAAACAAGTCGGTCTTGTGGGTGGTTTTGTGGTGTTTATGATTGGTATGTTATTGGAGTGGCAGGCCTATTTATTTTCACTATCAGCTTATCATGACAAGCCTGTTTTATCCACAACGGCTTCCTTGCTTTTTAATGACATTCTTCATTTTAAAGTCAGCTACTTTGTTGGTGGGGGGATGATTGGGGCTTTACTTTACATGCCCGTTTCCTTTCTTTTTTCCAATATTGGAACCTTCTTGATTGGTAGCTTGTTTATTCTTTTGGGAATTTATTTGATGACGCCGTGGGATTTGTACGATATTGCTGATTTTGTCAAAGCTAGAGGACAGACTCTTGCTTCGAGGTATGAATTGCACAAGCAAAAACGCTTTGTGAAACGTGAGGAGAAAAAAGCTAGAGCTGAGCAAAAACGTGCTGAGCAGGAACAAAAAGCAGCAGAAGAAGAACGTTTGGCCCAGCTTGAAGTGGATCTCGAAACAGGCGAAATTTTGACTGATTCAGCCAATGTTGATATGCCTGCAACAGAGCCTGACAAAGTGCCCCAACCTTCAGACGCAGAGCCTGAAATCTTGTCTTATGACCAAGGAGTTGTGACGGATGATGATCAACAAGCCGCTGATCTACCTGAGCAAGAAGAACAAGCTGACGAACCTTTGGACGTTGATTTTACGGCAAAAACAGCCCTGCATTACACCTTGCCAACGATTGATTTGTTTGCACCAGACAAGCCCAAAAATCAATCCAAGGAAAAAAGCATTGTCCGTCATAATATCAAGGTGTTAGAGGACACCTTTACCAGCTTTGGTATTGATGTCAAGGTAGAGCGTGCTGAAATTGGCCCATCGGTAACCAAGTACGAAGTCAAACCAGCCGTTGGTGTGCGTGTCAACCGCATTTCCAATTTGGCAGATGATCTAGCCCTAGCCTTGGCTGCTAAAGATGTACGTATCGAAGCCCCTATTCCAGGTAAATCCTTAGTCGGTATTGAAGTACCGAATTCTGAAATTGCCACGGTCACTTTCCGTGAATTATGGGAGCAATCCAATACTGACCCAAATAAATTGTTGGAAGTTCCCCTTGGAAAAGCAGTCAACGGTACGGCACGCACCTTTGACTTGGCTCGTATGCCTCACCTGCTCGTAGCTGGTTCAACGGGTTCAGGAAAATCTGTTGCGGTCAATGGCATCATTGCCAGCATGTTGATGAAAGCACGACCTGACCAAGTCAAATTCATGATGATTGACCCCAAAATGGTTGAATTATCGGTTTACAATGATATTCCCCATTTGTTGATTCCTGTGGTAACCAACCCTCGTAAGGCAGCTAGAGCCTTGCAAAAAGTGGTGGATGAAATGGAAAACCGTTATGAACTCTTTAGCCATTTTGGCGTTCGCAATATTGCAGGTTACAATGCCAAGGTTGAAGAGTTTAACAAACAATCTGACCAAAAACACATTCCACTACCTTTGATTGTGGTTATTGTGGATGAGTTGGCAGATTTGATGATGGTTGCCAGCAAAGAAGTGGAAGATGCCATCATTCGTTTGGGGCAAAAAGCGCGTGCGGCAGGTATTCACATGATTTTAGCAACCCAACGCCCATCTGTTGATGTTATTAGCGGTTTGATTAAGGCCAATGTGCCATCGCGGATTGCCTTTGCCGTGTCATCAGGGACCGATAGCCGTACGATTTTGGATGAAAACGGTGCTGAAAAACTTTTGGGACGTGGGGACATGCTCTTTAAACCGATTGATGAAAATCACCCTGTCCGTTTGCAAGGTTCTTTCATTTCAGATGACGATGTGGAGCATATTGTTAGCTTTATTAAAAATCAAGCTGACGCCGAATATGACGATAGTTTTGACCTAGGTGATGTGTCTGAGGCTGATTTGAAATCAGGAAATGGCAGCAGCGCTCAAGAAGGTGATCCCCTATTTGAAGACGCTAAGGCTTTAGTGCTTGAAACCCAAAAAGCCAGTGCCTCAATGCTCCAACGCCGTTTGTCAGTAGGCTTTAACCGTGCTACTCGTTTAATGGATGAATTAGAAGCTGCTGGTGTCATCGGGCCCGCCGAAGGAACCAAACCTCGAAAAGTTTTGATGACTACTGCAACATCGGAAGACTAAAAAAACGTTAGCTGTACAGCTAACGTTTTTTTAGCGTCCAATTGTAAATACTAAAATCAACTCAATGACATAAAAAATAGCTGTCAAAATAAACCCTGACCGCCAGAAAAATTTCAAAAAGCGGCGATAAGAAAAAGCGTGGTAACGTTTCAAAAAAGTAATGCTCAAAATCAAAGCCAACAAAGATAGGCAAATCAAGTAGTAAAAGAAAACATCTAATGTCAAAGATTGCATTGCCACTAAAGCAATTTCAAGTGCAAACAAGGGAAAAGACAGGTCTGTAAACAAGATCCCAAAGCGTTTTAGGTTAAAAAAGGTAACCAAAATGTAAGAAAAAAGCGGCGTCAGCACCAAAAAAGCAATCGAAAATAATTTATATATCATGTCCTATATTTTATACCGAAACCCTGAAGATGTAAATGATTAGAGCCTTTTTCTTCAAATTTCCTTTGCTCTCAAAAAAAGGGGAAGATTTTTTTGAAAAATAATGAGCTAAATAGCTTGCTTTTTCCCTGAATTCCTGTATAATGATAAAGTATGCGATTGAGCATATCTGTGGGAGGTAAAAATCTTAATTACCGCCAAAACCACAACAGGAGGATTTAAAAATGGCTAAAAAAGTCGAAAAAGTTGTTAAACTTCAAATTCCTGCTGGTAAAGCGACACCAGCTCCACCAGTTGGTCCAGCTCTTGGTCAAGCAGGTATTAACATCATGGGATTTACTAAAGAATTTAACGCACGTACAGCTGATCAAGCTGGCATGATCATCCCAGTTGTTATCTCAGTGTATGAAGACAAATCATTTGATTTCGTTACAAAAACACCACCAGCTGCTGTTCTTTTGAAAAAAGCTGCAGGTGTTGAAAAAGGTTCAGGAACACCTAACACAACAAAAGTTGCAACAGTTACTCGTGCACAAGTACAAGAAATTGCTGAAACTAAAATGCCAGACTTAAACGCTGCAAATATTGAATCTGCAATGCGTATGATTGAAGGTACTGCTCGTTCTATGGGATTCACTGTTGTTGATTAATCAATAACACCCAAATTGTGACTGAATTTGGTTGCTAAACCGAAAAATCACTCACACTAGACCCGCAAGACTTCATCATGATTTGATGAGTGACGTGGGAGATTTTAAATCAAATCGATATGACCACATTACAAGGAGAATTTTAAATGGCTAAAAAAAGCAAACAAATGCGTGCTGCACTTGAAAAAATCGACAGCACTAAAGCATACAGCGTAGAAGAAGCTGTGGCGCTTGCAAAAGAAACTAACTTCGCAAAATTTGATGCATCTGTAGAAGTTGCATATAAACTTAATATTGACGTTCGTAAAGCTGACCAACAAATCCGTGGTGCAATGGTATTGCCAAACGGTACTGGTAAAACACAACGTGTGCTTGTTTTCGCACGTGGTGCTAAAGCTGAAGAAGCAAAAGCTGCTGGTGCAGACTTCGTTGGTGAAGATGACCTTGTTGCTAAAATCAACGATGGTTGGCTTGATTTCGACGTTGTTATCGCAACACCAGATATGATGGCTATCGTTGGACGTCTTGGACGTGTCCTTGGACCTCGTAACCTTATGCCAAACCCTAAAACTGGTACAGTAACTATGGACGTTGCTAAAGCAGTTGAAGAGTCTAAAGGTGGTAAAATCACTTACCGTGCTGATAAAGCTGGTAACGTACAAGCTATCATCGGTAAAGTATCATTCGACGCAGACAAATTGGTTGAAAACTTCAAAGCATTCCACGATGTTATCGTGAAATCTAAACCAGCTACTGCTAAAGGTACTTACATGACTAACTTGTCTATCACAACAACTCAAGGTGTCGGTATCAAAGTAGATCCAAGCTCATTCTAATGTAATGATATGACAGAAAAAATCCGTTTCCGTTTCGCTGAAGCGGATTTTTTTATGAGCTGTGTCAAAAAATTTTGGCTCTTTGTCAACTGTAGTGGGTAGATGAAAAGCTAACACCTAGAGAGGACGAACTTCGTCCTCTCTTTCTTTATGTTC